>JAILAS010000159.1 GCA_024681495.1 Eubacterium sp.
GGGTCGGTCGTCCCCACGTCCTCGGACGCGCAGATCATGATCCTCACGGCGATGAACTTTATGTCCTCACCCGCGTGACGCATCCTGGCCAGATAGTACTCGGCCGCGTCGGGGTCCGAACCCCTCATGCTCTTTATGAACGCCGATATGGTGTCGTAGGGGTTGTCCCCGTCCTTATCGTACGAGGCGGCACGGTTCTGAATGCACTCGCGCGCCACGTCGATGTCCACGGTAATGCGGCCGTCGTCGCCCTTAGGCGTGGTGAGAGCGCCGAGTTCAAGCGCATTGAGCGCCCGACGGGCGTCTCCGTTCGCGAGGTCCGCCAGAAAGTCAGCTGCCTCGTCCGTAAGCACCACGTCCATGCCAGCCAGTCCCCTGTCCACGTCGCTTACCGCCCTCTTTAGCAGGACGACGATGTCATCCTTCTCGAGGGGCTTGAGCTCGAAAATCATGGACCGGGAGATAAGAGCCCCGTTTACCTCGAAATACGGGTTCTCCGTGGTGGCGCCCACCAGTATGATGGTGCCGTCCTCCACGAAGGGAAGGAGGTAGTCCTGCTGCCCCTTGTTGAACCTGTGAATCTCGTCTATGAAGAGGATGGTGCGCCTGCCATAGAGGGAGAAACTGTCCTTGGCCTTATTGACCACCTCTTCCATGTCCTTCTTACCCGCGCTCGTGGCGTTGATCTGGCAGAAGTCGGACGACGTGGTGTTGGCGATAACCCTGGCCAGCGTGGTCTTGCCCGTGCCGGGCGGACCGTAGAAGATAACGGAACTGAGCTTGTCCGCGGCAATGGCGCGGGCGAGCAGCTTTCCCTCTCCGATTATCTCCCGCTGCCCCACCATCTCTGAGAGGTTTTTGGGGCGCATCCTGGACGCCAGCGGCGCATCGGAATCCTTGGAGACTGTTTTCATGAACTCGAAAATATCCATATCTGCACTATTATACACAAAAAACAAAAATAAATCTTCCTATTCCGCCAAGAAATAGAAAGATTTATTCATAATTCGGTGTAATATTTAATCATTCTACCCGGTATTCGCTTCCGCCCTCCTCGTCGTACCTGTGACGCGCCTCCTCGAGCACCTTCTCGTACCCGGTCAGCGCCTTGAACGGCGCGAACTGAGCCGCCCTGTTGGCCATGCTCATCTTCGCGTGTACAGGCGACGTGTGATGGGGCAGATTTACGATGTCCTCGTACGGGAATTCCTTTTCGCTCATGCCTTGTGCCCTCCTATCTGTCCGTTGCGCTCTATGGTCTTGGCTCCCTCTACGAGGTTCGCGCCCTTGAGGACCGCGTTCTTGCCGTAACGCTTCTTTATGGAGATCACGGCCTCCTGCATCTTCTTCTCCCGCTCGAGGCGCCTTTCCTCCTCCTCTTTGGCGTGCGTATCGTCTATCTTCACCGCATAGTCCGTGAATATATCCAGCTGCGCGTACTTCGGGTTCTCCTCCGCCTCCTCCCCGGACTGAAGGTGGGCGACGGTTATGGTGAACCTGCGCACGAGGAGGTCGTCGTCGACAATCCTGTCGTAGAGGCTCGTCACGGCATCCAGTATCTTTTCGGACGACGACGTGGCGGGATCGAGATTGGCGGAGCCATGGGCGGGGGCGGGCACCCTGCGCCCGTAGCCGTCCGTGACCACCTTGCCCTTATATGCCCTGCGGCGCTCAGGATCCGTCAGATTTTCGATGTCGTATCCGACGTCCAGAACCACCTGGTCGGTGACGAGGCCCTTATCGACCAGGTCGAGGACCAGAAGGTCCGTCATCTCCCAGACGATGAGCCTGCCCTTTCGGGCGGTGTACGCCTCGGAGAGCACCTGGCCCTGGCTTAAGCTCTCGGTCTTTGGCTTATAGGATTTTATGTCAACCATGGTGCAGGGCTCATACCCCCACGCGTGGTCTATCAAAAGCTCGGCGTTGACGCCGAACATCTTATACAGGAGCTCTTCGTTGTGGAACTCCCCGGGCCCGCCCAGGGAGCAACGCGCCACGTCCCCCATGGTATAGAGGCCCGCGTCGGAGAGCTTCTTCGCGTATCCGCGGCCGACCCTCCAGAAGTCCGTGATGGGCTTGTGGGTCCAGAGGTTACGCCTGTAGCTTATCTCGTCGAGCTCGGCTATCCTCACCCCGTCCTCATCCGCCGGGATGTGCTTGGCCCACACGTCCATCGCAATCTTGGCGAGGTAGAGGTTCGTGCCGATGCCAGCCGTGGCTGTGACTCCGGTCTCCTCCAGGATGTCGCTGACAATCCTGCGCGCCAGCTCGTGCGGCGTGGAGTTATACACCTTAAGGTATCCGGTCACGTCGATGAAGACCTCGTCAACGGAGTAGATATGTATGTCCTCGGGGGCGATGTACCTCAGGTATACAGAGTACACCCGGGCGCTGTAGTCCAGGTAGAGCGCCATGTTGGGCGGGGCCGCGATGTACGAGAGCTTAAGCGAGGGATCCGCCTTAAGGTCTGTGTCGTCCGTGGACTCGCCCGTAAAGCTCCCGCCCGCCTCCATCCTGCGCATGTAGTTTATGGCCTTCACCCGCTCGACCACCTCAAACAGGCGCGCGCGGCCTGAAATGCCATAGGCCTTAAGCGAGGGGGAAACCGCCAGGCAGATGGTCTTCTCCGTGCGGCTTACGTCCGCCACCACCAGGTTCGTGGTGAGCGGATCGAGCCCCCTTTCCACGCACTCCACCGAGGCGTAGAACGACTTAAGGTCTATGGCTATAAAATAGGATTGTCTTTTATCTGTCTCGCTCATACAACGTGATTATACCACACCGACGAGCTCTCCGTCCTTTACTTCTATGCGTATCACCTGCTGCTCTCCCACCTCTCCGGCCAGTATCATCCTGGCGCTTATGGTCTCCACAGTCTTCTGGATGTATCGCTTCAGCGGGCGCGCGCCGTAGACGGGGTCATATCCCGCGTCGGCTATGAACTCCGCGGCCTCCGGCGAAAGCTCCACACGTATTTCCTTCTCGCGGAGCCTCCTGTTAAGGTCCTCCATGATGAGATCCGTGATGTGGCCGATGTTCTCCCTGGTGAGCGGATTGAACATTATCACCTCGTCGAGCCTGTTCAAAAACTCGGGCTTAAAGTTCGCCCTGAGGATTGCGTTCACCTCCTCAGTGCAGGCGTCCGTTATGGCGCCGTCCGTCCTGATGCTGTCGAGGAGCTCCGCCGCGCCCAGATTGGACGTCAATATGAGTATCGTGTTCTTAAAGTCTACCGTGCGCCCCTGCGAGTCGGTAATCCGACCGTCGTCGAGCACCTGGAGCAGGACGTTGAAAACGTCGGGATGCGCCTTCTCCACCTCGTCGAAGAGCACCACCGAGTACGGCTTCCTGCGCACTGCCTCGGTGAGCTGGCCGCCCTCCTCGTATCCCACGTATCCGGGAGGCGCCCCGATGAGCCTGGACACGGAGTACTTCTCCATGTACTCGGACATGTCGATACGGACCATGTTGTTCTCGTCGTCGAAGAGGTTGGCCGCCAATGTCTTGGCGAGCTCCGTCTTTCCAACGCCTGTGGGGCCCAAAAACAGGAAGGACCCGATGGGCTTCGAGGGATCCTTTATCCCGGCCTTCGAGCGGATAATGGCCTCTGTCACCTTCCCGACCGCGTCGTCCTGGCCGATGACCCTGGTCTTAATCACCTCGTCGAGCCTGAGGATCTTCGCCTTCTCGGACTCGGTCAGCCTGGCCACGGGAATCCCCGTCCACTTGGACACGATCCTGGCTATCTCCTCGTCGTCGACAGTCTCGTGGACCAGCGAGAAGTCCGCCGCCTTCACGGCCTCCTCCTCGGCCTCGAGCTGCGCCTTCAGCTCGGGCAGGCGGCCGTATTGCAGCTCCGCTGCCCTGTTCAGGTCGTAGTTCTGCTGCGCAATGGCGATCTCCTTGTTCAGGTCCTCAATCTCCTCGCGGAGCTTCTGCACCTTCTCCACTGATATCTTCTCATTGTCCCAGCGTGCCTTCTCGTTTTGGAATTCGCTGCGCAGCTCGGCCAGCTCCCTCTGAAGGACTTCCATGCGCTCCTTCGAAAGCCTGTCCTTCTCCTTCTTTAACGCTGCCTCCTCGATCTCGAGCTGCATGATCTTTCGCTGCTTCTCGTCGAGCTCGGAGGGCATGGAGTCGAGCTCCGTCTTTATCATGGCGCAGGCCTCGTCCACGAGGTCAATGGCCTTATCCGGCAGGAAGCGCTCGGAAATGTACCTGTCCGAAAGAACCGCCGCGCTGACCAGCGCACCCTCCGAGATCTTCACTCCGTGGAATACCTCGTAACGCTCCTTGAGTCCCCTCAGGATGGAAATGGTATCCTCCACCGTCGGCTCCTCCACATGCACCGGCTGGAAGCGCCTCTCAAGGGCCGCGTCCTTCTCTATGTACATGCGGTACTCGTCGAGCGTGGTGGCTCCGATGCAGTGGAGCTCGCCCCTGGCGAGCATGGGTTTAAGCATATTGCCGGCATCCATGGAACCCTCTGTCTTGCCCGCGCCGACAATAGTATGGAGCTCGTCGATAAAGAGGATAATCTGCCCGTCGGAGGCCTTCACCTCGTCGAGCACGGCCTTAAGCCTCTCCTCGAACTCGCCGCGGTACTTGGCGCCCGCCACGAGCGCACCCATGTCCAATGCAAAGAGCCTCTTGTCCTTCAGGCCCTCGGGCACGTCGCCCTTCACTATCCTCTGAGCCAGTCCCTCCACGACGGCCGTCTTTCCGACGCCCGGCTCGCCGATGAGAACCGGATTGTTCTTCGACTTTCGGGAGAGAATGCGGATGACATTCCTTATCTCAGCGTCCCTGCCGATAACGGGATCGGTCTTCTGCTCCCTGGCTCGCTCGACCATGTCGTAGCCATACTTCTCGAGTGTATCGTAGGTGGCCTCCGGATTGTCGGTAGTCACCCTGACATTGCCCCTGACCTGCGAGAGCGCAGTGAGGAACCTGTCGCGGTTCAGGCCGTACTCCTTGAAGAGGTCCTTCAAGCCCTTGCCCGGGTGTTTAAGAAGCGAGAGGAAGATGTGCTCGACGGACACGTACTCGTCGCCCATCTGCTTCGCCTCGTCCTCGGCATGGATGAGAACGTTGTTCAGCTCCTGCCCGCAGTAAACGCGGCCGCCGGAGACCTTCGGAAGGGCAGACACCCTGGACTCCACGTTCCCGGTGAAGTGCTCGAGATTTATCTCCATCTTCTCGATGAGCTTGGGGATGAGGCCGTCGTCCTGAGTGACGAGGGCCAGCAGCAAATGCTCGTTCTTCATCTCCTGGTGACCGTAGTCGTATACAATCTTCTCTATGTCGTTTATCGCCTCAACGGACTTCTGTGTGAACTTCTGGATATTCATAACTTCTCCTTTCGGGGGCGGGGTTCGG
>JAILAS010000101.1 GCA_024681495.1 Eubacterium sp.
CTGATGCCGCCGCGCTCGTTGAGCTCGATCCCGGCCTCGCGTGCAATCCCCGAGTTCGGGCGCACTCCCGCAGACACGATGACCATATCCGTCTCTACCACGCCCACTCCGGTGATTTCCACCGCAATCTTTTCGCCGCGCCTCTCAAAGCTCTCGATGCCTGAAGAAAGATAGAGAGTCACGCCGTTATCCCTCATATTCTTCGCCAGAAGCCCCGCCATATCGCGGTCGAGCGGCTTCATAACCTGCGGATTATGGTCGATTACGCTCACGTGCACGCCCCTCTTGTGCAGGTTTTCTGCGACCTCGAGACCAATGAACCCCGCGCCGAGTATAACCGCATCCTTCGGCTGCCTCTCATCCACGACTCCCCTAATCCTGTCGGTATCGTTGATAGTCCACAGCGAGTATATGCCGTCAATATCAGCCCCCGGAATGTTCGGGCGGGCCGGCGAGGATCCAGTCGCGATGATGAGGTCGTCGTATCCCTCCTCGTATGTCTCTCCGCCATCTCCTTTCACGGTAACAATGTGCCTGTCCGGATCGATCCCGACCACCTCATTGCGCACGCGCACGTCCACGTTGTATCTGCTCTTCATGAGCTCGGGGGTCTGAAGCAAAAGGTTCGACCTTTCCTTTATCACATCGCCGATGTGGTATGGGAGCCCACAGTTCGCGTAGGAAATATAGTCGCCCCTCTCGAGGATAACGATTTCCATCGTCTCATCGAGACGCCTGAGTCTGGCTGCCGCGCTGGCTCCGCCTGCCACTCCTCCAATAATCACTGTCTTACTCATAGCCTGTTTCCTTTCCGAAATAGTTTTCCTGCAACGTCAATATGCCTGCGGCGGACCGGATTGCTGTCCAAAACGGTCCGACCATGTTTCTCACGATTGTAATGATATATCCTATCGAATTTTCAGACAGTGACATTGTCACATTAATTGTCGCCACGAAAAATCAATAGTACAACAAAACAAAAAAGACCGGCGTTTTTGGTCATTTACTACGAAGTTGCGTTTTATCTTAAAAAATTTCAAGTTTCAGCTTTACACTGTAATATAATTAGTACAGATTAACCGAAGCAAGGCAATTGTCATATCGGTGAATTAAATTTTGAATTGATAGTTATAGAAGGGAGGCATGGTAATTTAAAGCTTTTGGGAGGTATTTTATATGAAAGAAAAGTTATTTATGCTGATGTTGATCTGCACTCTTACATTTGCAGGTGCAGGCGCCGTCACGGCTCAGGCTGCTGACAGCAGCACCGATGTTTCCGCAACGACGAGCACTCACCGCATCAAGGGGTCTACGATTTCTGCTAAGGGGTATAAAATCTACAAGGTTGCCAGCAACGGCACCGTCAAGGTGAAAATCAAAGCCAAGAAGGGCTATAAAGTATATTACAGCACCAAGAAGAGTGGATTTAAAAAGAATAAAGTAGTTAAATCGGGAAAGAAAAAGAGCATAAGCATCAGCAAAGCATCAACCGTATATATTTATACGGCCAAAAAGAATGCTAAATTTTCCGCGAAGAAGGCAAAGAACAACGCTCTCTCCTACAGTATATCCACAGCCGATCTGAATGCGGCTACCTCTACGGTAACCGACAGCTCAACAGCTCTGAGCAATCTGCAGGCGCAGTATGACGCTCTTCAGGCACAGATTGACGCAGCCGCAGAGGACGCTCAGAGAGCGCTCGATCAGCAGGCCATCCAGAACATCATGAGCCGTCATATCATGTATCACTGCTATGGATATCACGAGGAAGAGATGAACGAGATTTGGGTACAGGAGGCCGCCAATCAGGCCACTGCATCGTTCGGAAACAGCGGCGGCTACTGGGCAGGATGGGATTCCATTTGGGAGTCCTACGTAACCAATCACACCGCCAACTGGCTCGCTTACGCTGAGGAGTACTGCGTTGACAACGGCATCTACACACAGGAAGAGATTGACGCAATGACGGACGAGGAGCTCGAGGAACTGGTTAACACCTACGGCGGTGTAGGTCAGCTTCTTCTCCACGTGACGACCACCGGCATCATCGAGATTGCTGCCGACGGCCAGACCGCCAAGTGCTTCTGGTATTCACCCGGAATCGTTGCAGAGTCCGGACAGGACACCAACAGCATCTGGGAGATGTACGGCGTTGACTTCGTGAAGGAAGACGGAGTTTGGAAGATTTGGCATCTGCACATGTACACGGATACAATGGGATCCTACGGTTCGCTGGATCGCCAGTCATCCTCCACTCCCATGCATTTCTCGGGACAGAACATCGTCGGCGACGACGATGATCCTACCTCGACATACTACATGTGGAGTGCAGACAGACTGGTTTCCGAAATGGCAACCGTTCTCATTCCTACCGAGTACGATTCCTGGTCCTGGGATGACCAGAACTTCGGTCCTACGAGGGCACAGTGGGAGACCCTCATCGCGAGCGAGGGATGGAGCGACATCCTCGCAGCATGGGACAGTCTGCATTAATTCAAATGCACTAACAAAAAACCACCTCTATAACTATCAAACTGCCGACAGGCCACCGCATCCGCGGTGGTCTGTTGCATTATAAAGAAACCAATAAAAATGAGCACAAAAAAAAACAGCACCCTGTCGGATGCTGATTTAGTAGTGGACCCTCGGGGACTCGAACCCAGGACCGTCCGGTTATTTGCTATGAGCACTTAGGCGGTGATGAGCGCAGCGATATCGGCGCCTTACGTGCGATGCATGTCCGCGCAGTTGGTGAGAACGAGCATTTATGCGATGTTCGAGCCTACAATGCGGACTGAGCCATGAGCACTTAGGCGGTGGCAAGCGAAGCGCCGACAGCGCCTAAGTGCGAGGCCTATCCGCGCAGTTGGTGAGAACGAGCATTTATGCGATGTTCGAGCCTACAATGCGGACTGAGCCATGAGCACTTAGGCGGTGGCAAGCGAAGCGCCGACAGCGCCT
>JAILAS010000165.1 GCA_024681495.1 Eubacterium sp.
GCCCTGGAAGAAGAGATTCTCGAAAACAGCATAGAGGACGACACTGCGGCGGTCGAAGCTTCCGCGGAACCCGCGGAGGAGACCCCCAAAAAGGGATGGTTCGCGCGCCTTAAGAGTGGCCTCAACAAGACCAGGGACAACCTCGTCTACGGTCTGGAGTCCGTGTTCGGCGGATACAGCGCCATTGACGACGATTTCTACGACGACATCGAGGAAATCCTCATCACCGGCGATATGGGCGTGGTCACCACGGAAAACATTCTCGACGACCTCAGGGATAAGGTAAAGGAGCTCCACTTAAAGGAGCCGTCGGAATGCCGCCAGGTGCTCATCGATTCCATCATCGAGCAGATGGGGACGGCCGATGCCGACTACGTATTCGAAAACGAAAAGTCCGTAATCCTCGTGACCGGAGTTAACGGTGTGGGTAAGACCACCACCATCGGAAAGCTGGCCGCGAAGCTCCACGCGTCGGGCAGGAAGGTAGTGCTCGCAGCGGGCGACACCTTCAGGGCCGCGGCCGCAGAGCAGCTTCAGGTGTGGGCGCAGAGGTCCGGTGCCGAGCTTATATCGGGTGCCGAGGGCGCAGACCCTGCATCCGTGGTATACGATGCCTGCCAGGCGGCGAAGGCCAGGGGCGCGGACGTTCTCATCGTCGATACGGCCGGAAGGCTTCACAATAAGAAAAACCTCATGGACGAGCTCGGAAAGATTTCCAGGATCCTCGACAAGGAGCTCCCCGAATTCCACAGGGAGAGTCTCGTCGTAGTGGATGCCGCCACGGGACAGAACGCGCTTAACCAGGCGAAGGAGTTCTCTGAGGTGGCGGATGTTACCGGAGTGGTCCTCACCAAGATGGACGGCTCGGCGAAGGGCGGCATTGCGGTTGCCATACAGGCGCAGCTCTCCATCCCCGTCAAGTACATCGGCGTCGGCGAGTCCACCGAGGATCTCCAGAAGTTCGATTCGAAGAGCTTTGTAGAGGCGTTGTTTGATACGAAGGAGAATTAAATCTTGCGAGTGGGAATGGGTTACGATGTCCATAGACTGGCATCGGGAAGAAAGCTTATAATAGGTGGTGTGGATATTCCATACGAGAAGGGCCTTTTGGGGCACTCCGACGCCGACGTTCTGCTTCACGCCGTAATGGACGCGATGCTCGGCGCCTGCGCCCTCGGAGACATAGGTCTCCACTTCCCCGACACTGATAAGGAGTGGGAGGGTGCCTCCAGCATGGACCTTCTCCGGAGGACGGCCGCATTGGTTGCCGAGGCGGGATTCGAGGTGTGCAACATCGACGCCACCATCATCGCCCAGGCGCCGAAGATGAGGCCGCACATAGATAAGATGAGGGAGAATATCGCCGGGGCCATTGGGGTTGACATAAAACAGGTCAATGTAAAGGCCACCACGGAGGAGCACCTGGGCTTCACGGGTGCCGGCGAGGGTATCAGTTCCCAGGCTGTCTGCCTGGTTACAGAAAGGGTGTGATTTCGGTATGCAAAGATACGTAATGGCACTGGATCAGGGAACCACCAGTTCGCGATGTATCCTTTTCGACGAGAAGGGGCAGATCGTGAGCATGGCCCAGAGGGAGTTCACCCAGATATATCCCAACCCGGGCTGGGTGGAGCACGACCCCATGGAGATATGGTCATCGCAGTGTTCGGTGGCAGTCGAGGCCATAGCGCAGAAGGGCCTTACTCCGGACCAGATTGCTGCTATAGGCATTACCAACCAGAGGGAGACCACCATCGTCTGGGACAGGGAGACCGGCAAGCCCATATACAACGCCATCGTATGGCAGTGCCGAAGGACCGCCGACATGATAGACGAGATGATCGACGCGGGGCTTTCGGACTACGTCAAGGAGACCACCGGATTGATCCCCGATGCGTATTTTTCCGCATCCAAGATTGCCTGGATACTCGACAATGTGGAGGGCGCCAGGGACAGGGCCAAGCGCGGCGAGCTCGCGTTCGGAACAGTAGACACCTGGCTCATCTGGAATCTCACCGGCGGCGCTTCACATAAGACTGACTACACGAACGCATCGAGGACGATGCTCTTCGACATACATAAGCTTCAGTGGGACAGGAAGATCCTCGACTACTTCGACATCCCCGAGTCCATGCTCCCCGAGGTTACGTCCTCGAGCAGCGACTTCGGCGAGACGCTCGAGATGATATTCGGAAGGAAGATGCCCATTACCGGAGTGGCGGGAGACCAGCAGGCTGCGCTCTTCGGACAGTGCGGCTTCGAGAAGGGCGACGTCAAGAACACCTACGGGACGGGCTGCTTTTTGCTCATGAACACCGGCAAGGAGGCGGTGGCCTCGGAACACGGCCTGCTCACCACGATTGGCGCGAGCATTGACGGTGAGGTCGACTACGTTCTGGAGGGGTCTGTATTTATCGGCGGAGCAGTGGTACAATGGCTTCGCGACGGGCTGAAGATGGTTGAGTCGGCCTCTGAAACGCAGAAGATTGCCGAGGAGGCCGGGGACACGCAGGGCGTTTACCTGGTGCCTTCGTTCGCGGGCATGGGCGCTCCGTACTGGAACATGGACGCCCGGGGCACCATCGTCGGCATAACGCGCGGCTTCGAGAAGCGCCACTTCGTGAGGGCGGCCCTCGAGTCCATAGCGTATCAGGTCAACGACGTAATAAAGGCGATGCAGGACGACGTCGGAGTCAGGCTGAGGCTCCTTCGCGTGGACGGCGGCGCGAGCGCCAATGAGTTCCTCATGCAGTTCGAGGCGGACATACTCGGCACGAGCGTCCTTCGCCCCAAGTGCATCGAGACCACGGCACTGGGTGCCGCATACCTGGCGGGACTCCGCGTAGGATACTGGAAGGATTTGCAGGAGATAAAGGACAACTGGCAGCTCGACACCACCTTTATCCCCAGGATGGACAGAAGTGAGGCTCACAAGCTCATCAGAGGCTGGGACAAGGCCGTAAGATGCGCGATAAGCTGGGCCGGTGACGAAGAATAGAAAATAGGACATTGAGCAATGAAAATTTTTAACACATTATCGAGAAGCAAAGAGGACTTTAAGCCCATTGAGGAAAACAAGGTCAGCATGTACGTGTGCGGCCCCACGGTCTATAACTACATCCACATCGGAAACGCCAGGCCGATGATTGTCTTCGACACGGTGCGCCGCTACTTCATGTACAAGGGCTACGACGTCAACTACGTGTCGAACTTCACCGACGTGGACGATAAGATCATTAAGGCCGCCAATGAGGAGGGCACCACTTCGGACGAGATCTCCGGCAGGTACATCGATGAGTGTAAGAAGGACATGGAGTCTTTGAACATCATGCCCGCCACCACCCATCCTCTGGCTACGAACGAGATCGACGGCATGATCCACATGATTGAGACGCTTGTCGAGAAGGGATACGCATACAGGGCCGGGGATGGTACGGTTTACTTCCGCACCAGGAAGTTTGCGCCCTACGGAAAGCTCTCGCATAAGAACCTCGATGACCTCGAGGCCGGTCACAGGGACATAAAGGTTACGGGAGACCTGAAGGAAGATCCCCTCGACTTCGTTCTCTGGAAGCCCAAGAAGGAAGGAGAGCCTTTCTGGGAGTCGCCCAGGTGCGACGGCAGGCCGGGCTGGCACATCGAGTGCTCGGTAATGGCCAAGAGGTATCTGGGAGACACCATTGACATCCACGCGGGCGGAGAGGATCTCATCTTCCCGCATCACGAGAACGAGATCGCGCAGTCGGAGGCCGCCAATGGCGCCGAGTTCGCGCGCTACTGGATGCACAACGGCTTCCTTAACATAGACAACCGCAAGATGAGCAAGTCCCTCGGGAACTTCTTCACTGTAAGGGAGATCCTCGACAAGTACGACGGTCAGGTGCTTCGATTCTTCATGCTCAGCGCTCACTACAGGAGCCCGCTCAACTTCAGCGCGGACCTCATGGAGGCGGCGAAGAGCGGATTCGAGCGCATTGTTACCGCGGCCGAGACTCTTTCCGACAGGATTGAGAACGGAGCCGAGGGAGTCATGTCATCCGAGGAGGCGGATCTCCTCGAGCAGGCCGATCGCTACAGGGTGAAGTTCGAAGAGGCCATGGAGGACGACTTTAACACCGCCGACGCGGTTTCCGCCGTATTCGAGCTCGTCAAGTTCATTAACAGCAACACCACGGGCGAGCACATGAAGGCATACCTTCAGGGGTTGGCAGAGCTCATGGACTCCCTCACCGACGTGCTGGGACTTAAGACCCGCCGCGCCAAGGAGCTCCTCGATTCCGAGGTGGAAGACCTCATTGCGCAGCGCACCGCGGCTCGTAAGAACAAGGACTTCGCTCGCGCCGATGAGATCAGGGATCAGCTTATCGATATGGGCATTGCCTTAGAGGATACGAGAGAGGGAGTTAAATGGAAAAGGATTTAAATTCCCATATCAGAGAAATGTTTGGAATGAAGGAAGTGGATGTACGCCTGTACTCTCCACTTTCTTTGGCCTATATAGGGGATGCGGTCTATGACCTCATAATCCGCACCCTGGTGGTGGGGCAGGGCAACACCTCGCCCTCTAAGCTTCACAAGAAGACCTCTTCGGTCGTTAAGGCGCCGAGTCAGGCGAAGACGCTCTTCGCCATAGAGGACCTGCTCACCGAGGAGGAGGAGAAGATAGTTAAGAGGGGGCGGAACGCCAAGTCCTACACGGGGGCGAAGAACGCTTCTGTCACGGAGTACAGGCTGGCCACGGGCTTCGAGGCTCTTATCGGCTACCTGTACCTTACCGACCGCTTCGACCGCATTGTCGAGCTGGTACGGGCCGGGCTCGAGGAGATTAAGGATGAGCTTTGATAATAACAACGTCTCCGACGAGGAGATGATAGAACTTATAAGAGGCGACTCCGACGAGGCTATGGACGCCCTCCTCAACAGGTACAGGCCGCTGGTCAGCAAGAAGGCCAACGCCCTGTTCATCATGGGAGGAGAGTCGGAGGACCTTAACCAGGAGGGGATGATTGGCCTCTATAAGGCCATCAGGGACTATAATCCCGATAGCTCCGCGTCATTTTACACGTTCGCCAGCGTCTGCATATCCAGGCAGATGTATAAGGCTGTGGAGGCTTCCGCCAGGAAGAAGCACTCGCCGCTGAACAGCTATGTCTCCCTGGAGAATCAGGACGGCAGCGATGAGCCCACGTACCTCTCCGATCTGGGCAATTCCGATCCGCAGGAGATGTATGTGGAGCGGGAGAACTACGAGAGGATTGCCCTTTTGGCCAAGGACATCCTGAGCCCGTATGAAAGAAAAGTGTTAACCCTGTATCTGGAGGGCATGCGCACCTCGGAAATCAGCTCCGTTCTGGAGAAGGAGCCGAAGTCGGTGGACAATGCCATAAGCCGGATACGTTCTAAGATACAATCGCGACTATAGGAGAAATTATGTCAACTAACGAAAACCCGCTGGGCACAAGGCCTGTCAATTCCCTTCTCAAGGAATTCGCCATCCCCAGCATAATCGCAATGCTGGTCAGCTCGTTATACAACGTGGTGGACCAGTTCTTTATCGGCAGGGCCATAGGAGAGCTCGGCAATGCGGCCACCAACGTGGTCTACCCGCTCGTTCCCTGTTCCATCGCCATAGCCCTTCTGTTTGGAATCGGAGGAGCCGCATCCTTTAACCTGGCCATGGGAATGGGACGTACTGACAAGGCGAAGTATTACATTGGAAACGCCGCCACAATGATGTGGATAATAGGCATTATCGTCGGCGTCCTGTGTGAGATTTTCTGCACGCCCATGCTCGAATTCTTCGGCGCCCCCGATGCCGTAATGGATTACGCCACCGTCTACATGAGAATATGTGCAATAGGATTCCCCTTCCAGGTCGTCGCCGCCGGCTACGCGCATCTGGTAAGGTCCGACGGTGCACCCTCGTTCTCTATGAAGATGAACCTCACGGGAGCCATCATCAACATCGTGCTCGACGCCCTCTTTATATTCGGCTTCGGATGGGGCATGGCGGGAGCGGCAGCGGCTACCGTTATCGGACAGGTGGTTTCAGCCCTCATGGGTGTGGCTTATGTCGCCCGCTTTAAGACCGTGACCATAAACAGGGAGGCCTACATCCCCAACAGGGAGGACTGCCTCCGCATAATGAACCTTGGCGCCGCCAATTTCCTCAACCAGATGGCAATGATGCTTCTGGCAATCGTATTGAACAAGAGTCTTAGCCACTACGGCGCGCTCTCGAGCTACGGCGATTCCATTCCGCTCGCTATTTCGGGAATATCGCTCAAGTGCATGCAGATCATGATGGCGTTCGTAATAGGACTCTCGCAGGGCCTTCAGCCTATCGCCAGCTTCAACTACGGGGCTAAAAAGTACACCAGGGTGAAGGAGGGTGTGATGCGCACGCTTGCTGCCGGAGCGGTCATCTGCGTGGTTTTCTACCTCCTTTTCGAACTCTTCCCGGGTCAGCTCATCGCACTTTTCGGCGAGGGCTCCGAGGAGTACTTCGAGTTTGGAATAATCTACATCCGCATATACTACATATTTATGTTTACCTACTTCGTCCAGCCGATCGTGTCGAATTTCTTCTCGACCATCGGAAAGCCGAAGATGGGAATATTTCTGTCCCTTACCAGGCAGGTGATTTTCTACCTGCCGCTGCTCCTCGTGGTGCCGCTCTTCTTCGGGCTCTACGGCATCCTCTATGCGCAGGCGGCCACGGACCTTCTCGCATGCCTGGTGAATATCTATATGTTCTACAGGGAGATGAGGCGGCCCGAATATGCCGCGGATTACGCCGGGGCGTAGCGTGGACGTAGCAGTAGCACCGCGCTAAGGCGCAATTCGGTTACTGGGACGTATTTGCGGAATTAAAATGGATTATCAGCAATAGGAGAGAGTTAGATGAGTAAATCGACTAAAGGGCTAAGCCCGTGGATAACGGTAGGGATTCTGGTGTTTTCCGCCATGATTTCCACCTTCAACGAGACCATATTGAACGTCGGATTTCTGGCGATTTCGGAGGAGTTTTCCATAACGGTTAACACCGCACAGTGGCTGGTTACAGGATACATGCTCGTCACGAGTGTAATGGTTCCCATTTCCGCGTTTCTATATACCAAATACAATACCAGAACGCTCTTTATTTTCGCCATGAGCGTCCTTCTCATAACCGATATCGGCTGCTTTTTCGCCGTGAACTTCCCCATGCTTTTCGCCATGAGGCTCGTTCAGGCGGTGGGCAACGGCCTTATCATCCCCATCATGATGAATACCGCGCTCATCGTGGCTCCGAGGGATAAGATCGGGACCGCCATGGCGCTGTGCGCCAGCGGAGTGACCGTTGGTCCCGGATTCGGGCCGGTGGTAAGCGGCGTGCTCATGGACTTCTTTAACTGGAGGGCCATTTTCGTCCTCATGGCAGTGCTCATCGCGGCGGCGCTCGTCCTGGGCTTGGCATTTGTGGGCAATTACTCACAGGAGAAGAAGACGAAGATAAACGTGCCGTCGGTGGTTCTTTGCACGGTCGGGCTTTCGCTCTTCCTGTACGGAATTAACAGCCTGACGTCCTCGACCGCCAGCTCGCTGTGCTTTATTGCGGTGGGAGTGATTGTGCTTGGAATCTTCGTATTCCTCCAGGGCAGGGTGGAAAACCCTATGCTGGACTTCACCCCGCTTAAGTTAAAGTACTTCCGCAGAAACACTTACATTGTATCGTTTTCCATGTTCCTGAACTTCATGCTCAGCACGCTCACTCCCTCGTACCTGCAGGGGGCATTTGGCGTGGGCACCATGCTCAGCGCGCTACTTCTGCTTCCCGGAGTGCTTTCTAACGCCGTTATTACGGCGATAAGCGGAAGAATCCTCGACAAGCACGGGACCAGGGTG
>JAILAS010000102.1 GCA_024681495.1 Eubacterium sp.
GGAGAGGTAGTGGTTACTCGGGAGCTGTGCGCCGCGCAGGTTGGCAGCGGCCTTTTGGATGTATATGCTACTCCCATGATGATAGCCCTTATGGAGAATGTCGCATCCACAGGTGTGGCAGAGTATCTGGAAGAGGGACAGGGCACAGTTGGCACCAAAATCAACGTGGATCACGTGTCGGCCACCCCCATCGGGATGAAGGTCACAGTGGAGGCCGAGCTCGTTGAGGTGGATCGTCGCAGGCTCGTGTTCTCCGTCAAGGCATTCGACGAGGCCGGACTCATCGGGGAGGGCACCCACGAGCGCTTCATAATCGATAACGAAAAGTTCTTCTCCAAGGCGCAGGGTAAGCTCTAATCCGCCCTTGCGAAAACCCAAATATGCTGATATTATAAATAGTTAGTTGAGTCTAACACATATTTGGTTTATTAGGAGATATGAAAAATTGTTTCTTGAGTTAAAAGATATTAGGAAGTCTTTCGGCGAAGGTGAGAACCGCACAGAGGTTCTAAAGGGGATTGACCTTCAGGTCGAAAAGGGGGAGTTTTGCGTGCTGCTGGGGCCTTCGGGCTCCGGCAAGTCCACGCTCTTAAACATCATCGGCGGTATCGAGACCGCGGATTCGGGGGACGTCTCCATCGATGGCCGTTCCATAGGTACCATGAGGGAGAAGGACCTGACGGCCTACAGGCGCGATCACCTGGGCTATATTTTCCAGATGTATAATTTAATACCGAATCTCACCGTGAGAGAGAACATCGAGGTGGGTGGCTATCTTAGTAAATCTCCGTTGGACATAGAGGAGATGCTCGATGTCCTTGGGCTTCGCGAGCATCAGGCAAAAGTGCCCTCGCAGCTGTCCGGAGGTCAGCAGCAGAGGACTGCAATAGGGCGGGCGGTCATAAAGAACCCGGGCATTCTTCTGTGTGATGAGCCCACGGGTGCCCTCGACTATAAGACCTCGCGCGAGATATTGAAGCTTATTGAGACCGTCAATCAAAAGTACGGAAACACCATTGTGATGGTCACACACAACGACGCCATAAAGCACATGGCTGACAGGGTCGTGAAGCTGCGCGATGGCGAGATACGTGATAATTATGTAAACCAGAATAAGGTGGCTGCCTCGCAGCTGGAGTGGTAGGAGCTATGAAAAATCCTTTAATACACAGACATCTGAGGGAGCTTCGTACCGATCCGGGCAAATACATGGTGATATTTCTGCTTATGATCGCTTCCATTTCAATCGTGTCGGGCGTTCTGGTTGCGCAGGATTCCATGTTGTTAGCCTATGATGAGAGCTTCGAGGTGTATAACGTGGAGGACGGAAATTTCTCCACGGAAAGCAAACTTAGCGAAAAGACGATAGCGCGCATAGAGGAGGAGAACTCGCTGGAGATTACTCCCATTTTTTACGTGCAAAAGGAGCTGACTAACGGCAGCAGTCTCAGGATGTATGGCCCCAGGGACACAGTCGACATGGTGTGCCTCATGGAGGGAGAGCTCCCCGAAGAGGCGAACGAGGTGGCGGTGGACAGGATGTACGCCGACAATAACGATCTGTCTATAGGCGATACCATAACCTACGACAGCACCACCATGGTCATCTGCGGTCTCGTGGCCTTCCCCGACTACAGCTGCCTGTTCGAGAACAATACCGACGCGATGTTTGATTCCTCACAGTTTGGTGTAGGCGTCATATCTCAGGAGGCATTCGATGTATTCGAGTCGGACGTCATTGTCCCCGAATACGCGTGGATATACGATACGGCCCCGGCGGATGACGCCGAGCAGATGGACTGGGACGAGGAGTTCATGGAGAACCTGAGCGCGCGCGTTACGCTTAAGACTTTCGTACCCGTATATTCCAACAATGCGATTACCTTCACGGGCGAGGATCTCGGGAGCGACCGCACCATGATGGCCGTCTTCCTATACATAATAATCGCAATCCTCGCCTTCGTTTTCGCCGTGACCATAAGCGGGACCATCGCATCCGAGGCCACCGTCATCGGCACTCTGCGCGCCACCGGTTACAGCAAGGCACAGCTGGTGCGCCACTACATGGCGCTCCCCGTCATTGTCACCCTGATAAGCGCCGTGGCCGGCAATGTGCTGGGCTACACTGTCCTCAAGGACATCGCGGCTGATATTTACTATAACAGTTACAGCCTAACGACCTACCACACGGTGTTTAATGCGAAGGTATTCGTGGAGACCACCGTTGTACCCATCGTGCTCATGGTCGTGGTGAATTTCTTCATGCTTTCCTATAAGTTAAACCTCCCGGTTCAGAAGTTCCTCCGCCGTGACCTGCGCCGAAAGCGGATGAAGCACGCCGTGCGGCTGCCCCTTTCCATCTCTTTTTTCAACAGGTTCAGGATCAGGGTTATCGCACAGAACCTCGCCAATTACCTGGTGCTGTTCATAGGCATCTGCTTCGCGAACTTTCTTCTCATGTTTGGGCTGCTTCTGCCGAGTATTCTGCATCACTACCAGGAGACAGTAACGGATAACCTGATCTGCAAGTATCAGTACATGCTCGCCTATCCGCTGTCGGCCGCCAATACCGACGGCGACATCGTCAACTCGATAAGGATGCTGTATTTTCTAAGTGAGATAGAGACCGATAATCCGGACGCCGAGAAGTTCTCGACTTACAGCCTGACCACGCTGCCCGACAACGGTTACATGGAGGAGGACATCACCTTCTACGGCGTAGAGGAGGGCAGCAGGTACGTAGACTGCGTGACGGGAGAGGACAGCATCGTCGTATCGAAGTCTTTTGCGGAGAAGTTTTCCCTGGAGGTGGGCGACGCATTCACCCTTTCGGAGAAGTTCGAGGACAAGGACTATGAATTCACTGTGACTGATATTTATGACTATAGCGGAAGTCTGTGTGTGTTTATGGATATAGACGAGCTAAACGACAGGTTCGATCTCGGAGACGGCACGTTCAGCGGGTACTTTTCGGACTCGGAGATAACCGATATAGACGAGGAATATATCGCCACCGTCTTAGACGAGGATGCGCTAACCAAGGTGAGCCGTCAGCTTTTGATATCTATGGGGAGCATGATGTACCTAATCGACGGCTTCGCGGTATTCATGTACATTATACTCGTTTACCTTCTCTCGAAAGTGGTAATCGAGAAAAACACTCTGGGCATCTCGATGACGAAGATTCTGGGTTATGTAAACCCGGAGATAAGCAGACTCTACCTGGTGCCCACGTCGCTTCTGGTGGTACTGTTCGTTGTGATCACGGTTCCTTTGATGGTGTTTTTCCTGGAGTCTGTGTTCATCCTCATGTTTACCAGGATGAGCGGGTGGATAGAGTTCTACCACGATCCGATGGTTGATGTGAAGGCGATTGTTCTGGGAATCGCGACATATGTTATTGTGGCATTTTTGGAATACAGAAAGATTCGCGCCATACCCATGAGCGAGGCGCTTAAAAACGTGGAGTGATAAAAAGACTGTCCCCGTTGCCGGGGGCAGCCTTTTTGCATAAGGGAAAACTCTATGAATAGGAAGGTTTCGAAATTTCCTTGAAAATGTCCTTCTAATTACAGGGAGTGTGACTCCACGACCAGGTCGCCGGGGATGTCGTCTTCCTCCTCATCTTCGGGAAGCTCGTAGTCTAAGGTCTTACCAATGCAAGTATCGTCGAGCCTCCAGATGAGGATTACGGCCACGATGTTTATCGCGAGGAAGATGGAGTATGCACCCGCATACCCGCCCAGGTGGCTGAGGCCGAAGGCCAGAACCGCATAGGCAGAACATCTGATGACCGCGGTGATGGGGAGAATAACGCCCCATGCCTTTATGAAATCATAACGGCCGAATTTAGTAGCAACGATGGAGGAAACGAGGTTTCCGATTCCGCCGATGCCGAAGCCGATCATGAAGATGGAAAGCATAATGGTGATAGTGTTGGAAGGAATAATCTGCAGTATAAGCGCACCGATGTACCAGAACGCATAAACGATGGAAGCCTTCCTGGTGGTGATGAGCTGGTCGAGATAGCCCCAGCAGTAGGAACCAAAGCAACCGATGAATGCAGCCACGGTCATCATGGTGATGGCGGTGGTCTGTGCGTATCCGAGCTCGATGAGTCGGGGAACCATCTGGGAGATGAGTCCTACCGTAACCATGTAGAGAGCGCCAAATGCCACGCCGATCATCCAAACTTCCTTCATTCGAAGGAGCTTGCCGATGGTGAAGGGGGACTTGTAGTTCTTGAAGTCCGCCTGAAGCTCGTCAATCTGGGCGCGTGTAAGGTTGTCGTTGTCAGGAGTACATCCGCATTCCTCGGGAGTGTTCTTCATAAGGAATGCAAGTACGGCGGCGAACGCAACCATCATGACTGAGATTGAGCTCATTCCGAGTCCGCAGCCGTAGTGCGCGATCATGAATGTGATGAGCGGCACAAAGAGTGCGGTTGAAAGGTTCTGACCGATGGTGGCCCAGCCGAGAGCAAGCCCCTTCTTCCTGGGGAACCAGCTCGCCATGAGTGCGTTGGCGCCTACGTGTGAGAAACCGACGCTGGCGAAGTTCACGATGCCCGCGAAGATAAGGTAGGTCGCGAAGGTGTTGGCGTAACCGTACAGCGAGAACGCGATTGCCGTAACGATCAGGGTCGAAATTGCCGTGAATTTGATTCCCTTCTTATTACAGAGAATGGCGATGAGTACGGAGCCGGGGATGGAGAGCCATGCGGCAGGTGTTGACCAGCTGAGGAGCGTGTTGTAATCCATGCCGCTCTGCTCGGCCATGGCCGGGAGGATTACGTTGAGTCCGTCTACCGTTATGCCCGTTACGAACCAGAATCCCATGCCTGCCAACAGCACCATAAGCCATCCGTTTTTACCGAAGTTGCTTTTTGTGTCATTGTTACTAAAAACCTGTTTCATAATACCCTCTTTTCTGTCAAGTTTACTAAGTCAAGTCCCACTATAAAGAAGGCAAGGGGAAAACGGAAGGAGCATTTCGGCACAGTTGCTGTGCGCAAAACGCACAGCGGGCTTCGATGCCCGTAAATACAGAAAAAACCGGCTCCCGTTTCCGTGAAAACAATTTTCACGAGGGGGGCCGGTGTGGCGTATTTTATTGGTTTTTTGATTTACAGGAATGTACCGACGCAGTGGTCGTCCAGCTTCCAGAGGAGCGCGATGGCAATCACGTCCACGATGAGGAAGAGGAGATAAGCGCCCTGGTATCCGCCCAGCACGCTGAGCCCCAGGCTGAGCAGCACGTACGCGCAGCTCCTTAACACGGACATGATGGGGAAGATGACGCCCCATGCGCGCACGAAGTCGTGGCGCCCGAACTTCGTAGCCACGATTGACGAGCCGAGGTTGCCGATTCCTCCGAGGCCGAAGCCGATCATGAAGATTGACAGGACCGTGGTCGTGCGGGTGAAGGGCAGGCACTGGAGGGCCAGCGTCGCCAGGTACCAGAGGCCGTAAACAATGGACGCCTTGCGGGTCGTGAGCATCTGGTCCAAAACTCCCCAAAAGTAGGAGCCAAAACAGCCGAACAATGCAGCAAAAGTCACAAAGGCCAGCGCAGTCTCGTTGTCGTACTCGAGGGAGATGAGCCTGGGGAGCAGCTGCGAGATGAGTCCGACGGTAATCATGTAGAACACGCCGTATGCGATTCCGATGAACCACGTCTCCTTCATGCGGACTATCTTCCCTATGGTGAGGGGGGAGACGTAGTCGAG
>JAILAS010000200.1 GCA_024681495.1 Eubacterium sp.
CAGGAAGATCATGGAGGACGGCGAGAAGAAGGTCAAGGTGACCACGAGCAACCTCGAGGAATTCCTCGGAAAGCAGAAGTACACCGACCTTAAGAAGAATTCGCACGACGAGGTCGGAATCGTGAGGGGCCTCGCCTGGACCAGCGTGGGTGGCGACACCCTTCAGGTAGAGGTTAACATAATGCCGGGCAAGGGGGGACTTCTCCTGACCGGCAAGCTCGGAGACGTAATGAAGGAGTCCGCGCAGGCGGGAGTCTCCTACATCCGCTCCATTATTGACAAGTATGGCGTGGATAAGAAGTTCTTCACCGAGAACGACATCCACATCCACGTGCCCGAGGGCGCCGTGCCCAAAGACGGTCCGTCGGCGGGAATAACGATGGCGACTGCCATGTTCTCGGCCATAACGGGGCGTAAGGTCAGGAGCGACGTGGCGATGACCGGCGAGATCACTCTGCGCGGCAGGGTGCTCCCCGTGGGAGGGCTGAAGGAGAAGCTTTTGGCGGCGAAGACGGCCGGCATGAAGACAGTGATTGTGCCCGCGCAGAACCGTCCGGACATCGAGGAGCTCTCGGAGGAGATAACGGGCGGCATGGAGATCGTCTACGCCGACTCCATGAGCACGGTCGTGAAGACCGCCGTAATCGAAGAGCCCGCGAAGGCGAAGAAACCCGGCAGGCCGCGCAAGGCGAAGCCCGAAGAAGCGAAAGAGACAGAGGGCGAAGAGGCGAAAGAAGCGAAGCCCGCGAAGGCGAAGAAGCCCGGCAGGCCGCGCAAGGCGAAGCCCGAAGAAGCGAAAGAGACAGAGGGCGAAGAGGCGAAAGAAGCGAAACCCGCGAAGGCGAAGAAGCCCGGCAGGAGGTCTAAGAAATGAAGATAAAGACAGCCGAACTCGATATTGTGGCCGGCGTGACCAGCACCCTTCCGGAGAACACATTGCCGGAGGTGGCGTTCGCAGGGAAGAGCAATGTAGGCAAGTCCTCGCTCATTAACGGCCTGCTGAACAGGAAGAAGCTCGCCCGCACCTCCGGGTCGCCGGGCAAGACGCAGACCATAAACTACTACAACGTGAACGGGGAAATCTATTTCGTCGACCTGCCCGGATACGGATACGCCAAGGTGTCCAAGTCCGAGCGTGAGAAGTGGGGGCAGCTCATCGAGCGCTACCTGGGGACGTCTGACGCCCTTAAGGCGGTCTTCCTGCTGGTTGACATAAGACACGACCCCTCCGCCAACGACAAGATGATGTACGACTGGATCGTTTCCAATGGATTCAGGCCCGTTATCATTGCTACCAAGTCCGATAAAATCAAGCGTTCGCAGCTCCAGAAGCACGTGAGCGCCATAAAGAAGGGGCTGGGCATGGAGCCCACCGACATGCTCTTTACTTTCTCCGCCCTCAACAAGCAGGGCCGTGAAGAAATTCTGGATTATATCGAAACAATGTGTTAGAATTACCGAAAAGTCGGAGAGAGAACCTATGAAAGAATCATCCATGATGGAGCTCGATGCGGAGCTCGACGCAAAACTCGACAAACTCGTGACTTTCTGCAAGTCCACAGCCGTCATTGACCGCAGTCTTTACTACGAGTATGACGTTAAGAGAGGCCTTCGTGACGCCAACGGAAAGGGCGTTTTGACAGGCCTTACTGAGGTTTCCGATGTCGTCGCCACCACGATGGACAACGGCGTGCGCGTTCCCTCCGAGGGTCACCTCTACTACTGGGGATACGACGTGAACGACCTGCTTAACGGCAGGAAGGGCAAGCCCTACAAGTTCGAGGAGGCCACTTACCTCCTTCTCTTCGGAAACCTTCCCTCGCAGAGGCAGCTCACGGACTTCGTAAAGATTCTTACAGACCTTCAGGAGCTCTCCAGCCAGTTCGTTCGCGACGTCATCATGAAGGCGCCGAGCGAAAATATCATGAATGCCCTTCAGAAGAGCATTGTCATGCTGTATTCCTACGACGAAAACCCCGAGGACGACTCGATCAGAAACATTCTGCGTCAGTCCCTGCAGCTGATTGCGAAGATGCCGCTCATCGCGGTATACGCCTATCATGCGTACAGGCACTTCGTTCAGGACCACAGCCTCCTTATCAGAAATCCCAAGCCGGAATATTCCACGGCACAGAACATACTGAGGATGCTTCGTCCGGACGGCGAGTTCACCGAGACCGAGGCCGAGGCTCTCGATACCGCGCTGGTTCTCCACATGGAGCACGGCGGCGGTAACAATTCGACCTTCACCACCAGGGTCGTTACTTCGTCGCGCACGGATACCTATTCGTCGATTGCGGCCGCTATTGCGTCCCTGAAGGGACCCAGGCACGGCGGCGCGAACCTCAAGGTTCTTCAGATGTTTGACGCGATCAAGGAGAACGTCTCCAACTGGGAAGACGAGGAAGAGCTTACGACTTACCTTAAGAAGATTCTCAACAAGGAGACCTTCGATAAGCAGGGGCTCATCTATGGCATGGGCCACGCGGTTTACACATTGTCGGACCCCAGGGCCGTCATTCTCAAGGAGAGCACGAAGACCCTGGCGCAGGAGAACGACCTCATGGACGAGTTCGCCCTCTACGAGAAGGTGGAGGAGATCTCGAGGGGCCTTCTGACCGACAACCGTCATCTGTTCAAGCCCATCTGCGCCAATGTGGATTTCTACAGCGGATTCCTTTATTCGATGCTGGGGATTCCCAGGCAGCTCCTCACCCCGATGTTCGCCATCGCCCGTATTTCCGGCTGGTCGGCGCACAGGATTGAGGAAGTCGTAAACAACGGAAAAATCATCCGACCCGCATACAAGTATGTGGGCGTTCATAGAGAGTATAAGCCTATTAAGGGACGGAAGGCTGCAATAGACTTCCACACTACAAAGGAAGAAGGAGAGTAATTAAATGGGAAAGAATGCCAAGGGAAGTGGACTTAAGAAAAGCGAGCAGCTGGACAACAGGAAGAGATCTGCCAAGTTCAGATACTATCTGGGAATGGTGTGCCTCATCGGTGCGCTCATCAACTTCATGATAGTTACCATAACTCACACCGTGCAGCTGGTGGATGTGGTGCTTCTGGTTGTGGCCATTCTCGTATTTGCGTTTGTCTATAAGCTCTACGACCTGGAGAAACAGGGCAAGATATTTAAGTAGTTTGTTTCGGCCGTTTAAGAAAAAACTACTAAAAAGGAGCGATATATGCGACACCTTATGAGTCCCCTGGACTTATCTGTTGAGGAGCTGGACCGGCTGCTCGACCTGGCCGGGGATATTGAGAAAAATCCAGATAAATATGCACACGCCTGCGACAGAAAGAAGCTTGCTACGGCCTTCTACGAGCCCAGCACCAGGACGCGACTTTCCTTCGAGGCGGCCATGATAAACCTCGGAGGCTCGGTTATTGGCTTCCCAAGCGATGACGTCAGCTCCGCCGCCAAGGGCGAGAGCGTGGCCGACACCATCCGGGTATTGTCGTGCTATGCGGATATCTGCGCCATGCGTCATCCCAAGGAGGGTGCGCCGATGGTTGCTGCGTCCCGCTCGAAGATACCGGTGATCAATGCCGGCGACGGCGGTCACCAGCATCCCACACAGACCTTGACGGACCTACTGACCATCAAGTCGCTCAAGGGGCGCCTCGATAACCTTAAGATCGGCCTCTGCGGGGACCTCAAGTTCGGACGTACGGTGCACTCGCTCATCAACGCGCTCATCCGCTATCCCGGCATCGAGTTCGTTATGATTTCACCCGAGGAGCTCAGGCTCCCCAGCTACATGCGGGAGATCCTCGACGCCGCAGGTGTGAAGTACGTCGAGACCGAGAGGATGGAGGACAGCCTCGGAACTCTCGACATTCTCTACATGACGCGAGTTCAGCGCGAGCGCTTTTTCAACGAGGAAGACTACGTCAGGATGAAGGACTTCTATATCCTCGACAACGAGAAGATGGCGATGGCATCCGAGGAGATGCTCGTAATGCACCCCCTTCCCCGTGTCAACGAGATTGCGGTCGAGGTGGATGACGACCCGAGGGCCGTGTACTTCCAGCAGGCGCAATACGGAGTCTACGTGCGAATGGCGTTGATTCTGACGCTGTTGGAGATAGAGGTTTAACTCAGTCGGAGAAATCCCCCACCTCTAAGCGTTAGCGTAGGTGGGGGTTATGACAAACTATACTCAGTCGGGGTACAAGCTCCGACTGAGTTAAACGCTCCGCGAGGATGCGCACGGATTCGGACAGGAAT
>JAILAS010000210.1 GCA_024681495.1 Eubacterium sp.
ACCCTCAAGGGTGCAGCTATTGAGGATGCTGAGGATGAGACCATCCTTGGATATCAGAACACATCCTACACCATCTCTGAGTACTACGATCAGGGCCACGTTGCAAACCTCATCAACTACAACGACGGAAACGACGTAAACGTATCTCTTTCCGACGATGCGGTTTGGAATGTAACCGGCACCTCTCTCATCAGCAGCCTTACCATCGAGGGTGACGCTCAGGTAGTCATCCCCGAGGGAGTGACTCTTACCGTAAATGGAGAGGAGTACACCAACACCACTCTTACGGCAGACAGCCTGTAAGAACCTTATCTCATAAGAGAACAGGAAGTCATATTGTCTCCCGCTTCGGTTACGAGGCGGGAGATTTTTTGTTTGAGGTTATCTAAATACGAAATCGCTCCGATATTCTTTATATAAATTAAGCCAGGTACCTGTATCCGAGGGAAGCGTTCACCAGGGATGGTGCGGCCACGGATGGAAGTCGGAGGCAGGTTGGCTGTATACCGTTTTTATACAGGGGTGGGCCGGGTGTCCGCCCCTTGGTAGTTTTTGGTGTTTCATAAATTTGCGTAATGTGGTAATATTCTTTTACAAGTAATTAGTTTTAAAGGGGTCGAGTTATGGGAGATATAAGAGATTATCAGAAGTTACTCAGACGGAATAGACTGAAGCAGTGTCCGGATTGTCAGGTAGATCTGATCGTCGGCAGGGAGGGAGAGTACTCCTGCCCGCGCTGCCAGAAGATATACTATGACGATTTTGGAAAAATAAGAAATTTCATAGAGAAATATCCTGATTCGTCGATCAGGGAAATCATGGAGAACACCAAGGTTCCCCGTAGGACGATTCAGGCGTACATCGATTACTGTCACCTGGAGTATTCCGGTTCATCGAGCGGATACGAGAAGTGTACCCAGTGCGGAGCGCCCATCAGGTGCGGACGTATCTGCCCCCAGTGCGCGGCTAAGATGAGCGAGGGATCGTATAATCCCTACACTGTCGGAGACTATAAGTTCGGTTATGAGAAGGCGGAGTCCCAGAGGGAGACTCCCAAGATTTCCGGATACGGCGGACGATCGGGCGGAGCCGCCAATGACTCTAACGGAATGTACTTTGTGCGTAAGAAAAAATAGGTAAGCTACACATGGTGCGGCCGAAAGTGCCGCACTTTTTTTTGGAGAAAAGCATGTCATACAGTTTTTTTGCGGCGATTTCCCGCATGAAATACATAGAGAGATGGGCGCTTATGCGCAATTCCCGGCCGGAGAACCTCTGCGAGCACTCCATGGAGGTGGCGCTCATTGCGCACGCGCTTTGCACGCTGGGCAACGAGAGGCTCGGGAAGAACCTCGATGCCAACAAGGCCGCCGTAATCGGCCTCTACCACGACGCCTCCGAGATTATTACGGGTGACATGCCCACTCCGGTGAAGTATTACAGCGACGATATCCGCACGGCATATAAGAGAGTGGAGAGCATAGCGGAGTACCGCCTGCTCGAGAAGCTTCCCCTCGACATGCAGCCCACCTATGAGGACATATTCCGCGGCAAGGACGGCGACGACGAGGTATATATGAGGAAGCTGGTTAAGGCCGCGGACAAATTGTCGGCCCTTATAAAGTGCATGGAGGAGGAGAACGCCGGGAACAGGGAGTTTAGGACCGCGCTCGAATCCACCACCGCGAAAATAGAAGAATTAGCCAAGAGTCTTCCGGAAGTGAAGATTTTTATGGATGAATTTTTAGACGCCTACGGGCAGACGCTGGACGAACTGGCGTAAAGGAGAAAAAATGGAACCGAATAAAATGTCACTGTTAACTGACCTGTACGAGCTGACCATGATGCAGGGGTATTTCAAGACGAACAACAGATCCAGAGTGGTATTCGATCTGTTCTACAGAGACAACCCCTGCGGCGGCGGATACGCTATCTGCTGCGGCCTGCAGCAGGCGCTGGATTACATCGAGAATCTCAGCTTCTCCGATGAGGAGGTGAAGTACCTCGACTCGCTGGGAATATTCGATGAGGATTTCCTCGAGTATCTCAGGGGCTTTCACTTCAGCGGCGATATATATGCGATACCCGAGGGCACGGTGGTTTTCCCGCGCGAGTCTCTGGTAAAGGTGGTGGCGCCGAGCATGGAGGCGCAGCTCGTGGAGACGGCTCTCCTCAACATCATCAACCATCAGACGCTTATTGCGACCAAGGCGGCGAGGGTCTGCTACGCGGCCGGCAATGACGGCGTGATGGAGTTCGGATTGCGCAGGGCGCAGGGGCCGGATGCCGGCACGTACGGCGCGAGGGCGGCAGTCATCGGCGGATGTAACGGCACGTCAAACGTCCTGGCGGCGAAGATGTTCGACGTTCCCGCCAAGGGCACGCACGCTCACAGTTGGATAATGAGCTTCCCCGATGAGTACACGGCGTTCCGCAGGTACGCGGAGCTCTATCCGCAGGGATGCATATTGCTCATCGATACGTACGACACCCTGGAGTCGGGACTCCCCAACGCGATAAGGGTATTTCAGGAGTTCAAGGACGAGGGGCATCCCCTCAAGAGCTACGGAATCCGCATGGACAGCGGAGACCTGGCCTACCTGTCCAAGGAGGTTCGAAGAAGGCTCGACGAGGCCGGCTTCCCCGACGCTATAATATCGGCCTCCAACGACCTCGACGAGTACCTCATTGAGAGCCTCAAGCAGCAGGGCGCCACGATAACGTCCTGGGGTGTGGGCACCAGCATGATAATCTCGCGTGACTGCCCCGCGCTCGGCGGAGTGTATAAGCTGGCGGCCATCGAGCAGAACGGCGAGTTCATTCCGAAAATCAAGCTTTCGGAAAACACCGAGAAGAACACCAATCCCGGCAATAAGGACATCTTCAGGATTTACGACAAGGCCACCGGGAAGATCAGGGCCGACCTCATTTGCATGAACGGCGAGACCTTCGACGAGAGTCAGGACATGGTCCTCTTCGATCCCAAGGAGACCTGGAAGAAGACGAAGCTGAAGGGCGGGACATACACCATGAGGCCGCTCCTCGAGCACGTGGTGGACGGCGGCAAGGTCGTTTACAAGTCGCCCTCCGTAATGGAGATCCGCGATATCAGGCAGAAGGAGATGGACACCCTCTGGGACGAGAACAAGCGATTCTCCAATCCCTCCCAGGTGTACGTCGACCTCTCCGACAAGCTTTACGACACCAAGTCGAAGGTGCTCGACGAGCTTACCAAGGTAAAGTTCTAGATAATAAGAATCCCATGATTCGTTTGAATCATGGGATTTTTTACTATCTATGCCGTGGCCTATTCGTATATTCTCTTTTTCTTCTTAATCTTTTTGAACGTGTTCTTCTTTATCGTAACCTTCGAGGTGTCGTAAACGGCTATGCCGTACTTCCCGGCCTTTATTATCTTATTTTTTACCACGGTTCCCTTCGAAGCGGCGGAGAATACCACACCACAGAGCTTGGAGTTCTTGATGGTGTTTTTCTTTAGGACACCCTTTGAGTATGCGGTTATATATACTCCGTGCTGTCCGGAACCGGTGATGGTATTGCCGGATATTTTTCCGGTAGAGTACCAGGTTACATAGACGCCGTATTTCCCGGAGTTTGTTATTTTATTATTGCTTATACTTCCTTTGGATGATCCGGTCACATATATTCCGTATTTCTTTGAATTGGAAATCGTGTTTGAGCTGACTTTTGCTGTGGTAGAGTCGCTGACATACACGCCGTACCGTTTCGAGGACGAAATGGTGTTGTGCGTAATCTTTACGGAGGAGGATCCCTTGGCATACACACCGTACAGTTTCGAGGACGAAATAGTGTTATATGTAATCTTTACGGAGGAAGAATCCTTGACATATACACCGTATTGATTCGAGGACGAGATGGTGTTTCGAGTTACCTTTCCCGTGGAGGAGCCGGTGAAATATATTGCGTGTCGCTTGGACTTTGAGATGCTGTTATAGGATATGTTTCCTGTGGACGATGATGTCACAAGCACACCATATCGTTTGGCAGCGGTTATGGTGTTGTGAGAAACCTTTCCCGTTGATGAGCTCTTAATAT
>JAILAS010000213.1 GCA_024681495.1 Eubacterium sp.
TGTCGGGGAGCGGCGGATTGTCGACGTTATCGTCGACACCGGCTAAGGTCACAAACGCGGCGCCGGAGCGGCTCCTTCCCATGAAGTGCGATATGATGCCGTCTCCGGGATACTCCTCGGGGCCCTGAGAAAAATGGGGCATGGAGTTGGACGACTGCATCCTGTTTTTAAATATGAATTTACCCACCTTAAGGGGCTTCAAAAGATTAGGATATGGACATTCCATTGATAAATACCTCCCACTGTAAAGTCGTGCGTGGCGTTCCGGTTAGAACGCTATATATGAGTATACCACAACAATTTATTGATTCCCACACCCCCATGCGATATAATTACGGCGAACTTTTTTCAGGAGAGTGAAATCATGACAGAGATAATTAAAGCGATAATTTTCGGCATAGTTGAGGGTATCACGGAGTGGCTTCCGGTCTCGAGCACCGGTCACATGATACTGCTCGACGAGTTCGTGACCCTCGATCAGAGCGCCGCGTTCAAGGAGATGTTCCTCGTGGTGATTCAGCTGGGGGCGATAATGGCGGTCGTATTGACGTACTTCCCGAGGCTCTGGCCCTTCAGCGCCAGCCGGGAGAATCACTTCATAAAGAAGGACGTATGGTCCATGTGGTTCAAGGTCCTGGTGGCCTGCATCCCGGCGGTCATAGTGGAGTTCACCATAGGCGATTATGCCGAGGCCATGTTCTATAATTACACCGTCGTGGCGATAATGCTGATTCTGGTCGGCGTCTTCTTCATCATCGCCGAGTACGCAAATAAATACCATAAGCCGAAGATGAACAGCATCGCCGAGATCACGTATAAGACGGCTTTCATAATAGGAATGTTCCAGCTGGTGGCTGCTATCTTCCCCGGCACGAGCAGGTCGGGAGCGACCATCCTGGGCGCGCTCCTCATCGGAGTATCCAGGACGGCGGCCGCCGAGTTCACGTTCTTTTTAGCCATCCCCGTCATGTTCGGGGCCAGCCTCATTAAGCTCATAAAATTCGGCGCCGACTTCTCCGGCAACGAGCTGGTGGTGCTCGGAGTGGGCATGCTCACCGCTTTCGTCGTTTCGATGATAGTCATAAGGCTCCTTATGGGTTACATAAAGAAGCACGACTTCACGGCCTTCGGCTGGTACAGGATACTGCTGGGAACCGTGGTTTTGGTCTATTTCGGACTTTGGGTATAGGAGGGAATATGAAGGTATTTGTAACAGGTGTAAACGGACAGCTGGGGCACGACGTAATCAATGAGCTTTCCAAGAGGGGATACGAGGGCATAGGCTCCGACATCACGGACAGCTATGCGGGCGAGGCAGACGGGAGCGCAGTCGTTTCGGCCGAGTACAGGCAGCTGGATATAACGGATGATGCGGCCGTGGCGGCCCTTTTGGGCGAGATAAGGCCCGACTGCATCGTGCACTGCGCGGCGTGGACGGCGGTGGACCTGGCTCAGGACGACGACAAGGTCGAAAAAGTACGCGCCGTCAATGCGGCCGGAACCCGAAACATTGCCGCCTCGGCCCGGACCATCGACGCGAAGATGGTGTATTTAAGCACCGACTACGTCTTCGACGGGCAGGGAGAGACGCCCTGGGATCCGGACGATAAGAACTATGCGCCTCTGAACGTGTACGGGCAGACCAAGCTCGAGGGAGAGCTCGCGGTTAGCGAGCTTCTGGAGAAGTACTTCATCGTCAGGATTGCATGGGTGTTCGGAAAGAACGGGAAGAACTTCATAAAGACCATGCTCAACGTCGGCAAAACCCACGACACCGTCAGGGTGGTGTGCGACCAGATTGGCACCCCGACCTACACCTACGACCTGTCCCGACTGTTGGTCGACATGATTGAGACGGACAAGTACGGATACTATCACGCCACCAACGAGGGCGGCTATATTTCCTGGTACGATTTCACCTGCGAGATCTTCAGGCAGGCGGGCTACACCACGCAGGTGGTTCCCGTCACCACGCAGGAGTACGGGCTCTCCAAGGCGGCGCGTCCGTTTAATTCCAGACTCGATAAGAGCAAGCTCACGAAGATGGGGTTCGAGCCGCTGCCCGACTGGAAGGATGCCCTCGCAAGGTATCTTGAAGAAATACAATAGAATTATATTCTGACTAAATATCGTGTGCTTTGGGGAGTTAAGGCACACGATATGGAAATAGGCTTGCAATTTTTGCAAATAGTCAGTACAATATTTTAGTAGTTATGAAATTTTTATGAAGGGGGTGTGTGAATGAGCCGAGGCGATACACTCATCGAGGCCAAGGATATCGTCAAGCTGTTCCCCGGAGTACGAGCTCTCGACGGTGTTTCTTTCGACATCAGGCAGGGTGAAGTGCACTCACTTTGTGGGGAAAACGGCGCAGGTAAGTCCACCTTGATAAAGGTGCTTACGGGCGTACACAAACGTGATGGTGGCGACTATCTGATCGATGGACAGAGCGTAGACTTCTCGTCCACGACGGAGGCGATAGCCGCAGGAGTTTCTTGCGTTTATCAGGAGCTTTCCATTGCAGCGCAGCTTGATGTGGCCAAAAATCTATTCATCGGAAATCTTCCGATGAAAGGCGGACTTGTAGATCACAAGACGCTTTATTCACGTTCCAAAGAAATACTGGAGGAGCTTGATATGGACATCTCTCCCAAGACTATCGCGGGAGACCTGTCGGTGGGCCAGCAGCAGATGATCGAGATAGGTCGTGCACTTACGAGAAACGCACGTCTGATCATCATGGACGAGCCTACATCATCGTTGTCAGAGGCGGAGACTGAGACGTTGTTCAACGTTATCAAGAAGCTGGTGGATAAAAACATCGCGATTGTTTACATCAGCCACAAGTTGGACGAGGTTATGTTTCTGTCGGACAGGATTACCGTTATTCGCGACGGAAAGAACATCATCAGCAAGAACAAGGACGAGTTCACCGAGGACGAGCTTATCGCGAACATGATAGGACGTTCCCTGGACAATCTCTACGTCAAGGAACCTGCCGAGATCACCGACACCATGCTCGAGGTAAAGAACCTTACGAGCAAGGGCGTGTTCGAGGATATTTCCTTCGAGGTGAGGAAGGGTGAAGTCGTTGGTTTCTTCGGTCTGGTTGGTGCCGGTCGAAGCGAGATAATGCGTGCCATCTTCGGAGTCGATAAGTACGATTCGGGAGAGGTATTGCTGGACGGTAAGCCTTTGAAAGCCCATAATCCTACGGCTGCCATCGAGGCGGGTATCGGATTCTGTACCGAGGACAGAAAGAAGGAGGGACTGGCTCTGCCGTTGTCCATTCTTCTCAACATGACTCTGGTGCGCCTTCCCTACCTCAGCAAGGCGGGAGTGGTCCAGACCGATCTTCAGAAGAAGGCGGCGGATCAGTACATGGAGTCCATCTCCATAAAGGCTCCTTCCGTAAATCAGCTGGTGGGTAATCTTTCGGGCGGTAATCAGCAGAAGGTCGTTGTGGCCAAGTGGCTGATGATGAATCCGAAGGTTCTCATCGTCGACGAGCCCACACGAGGAATCGACGTGGGATCGAAGTCGGAGATCTACGGAATTCTTTCGGATCTGGCCAAGCAGGGCATGGCCATAATCGTGGTTTCTTCGGAGATCGAGGAGATTATGGGTGTCTGCGACAGCGTAGTAACCATATTCGAAGGAAAGAAGACGTCTCATCTGGATCTTAAGGATGAGAGCACCACGCGTGAGGAGATTCTCAAGTGGGCACTGGGTGGCCAGTTCTCAGAGAGCTTCCACGAAGACTTAGAGGCCAGAAAGGAGGAGGAAGAAGATGAGTAAATCCAAATCTGAATCCGGCATTCGCAGTATTCTATCCATGAATGGAGCATCAGTTTTCCTGGCGATGGTTGTGGTTGCTGTCTTGTTCGAGATTATTTTGCAGATAATGAAGGGTGGAGCAGGAGGACTCGTCTTCCTCGCGCCTTCCAACCTGGCATCCATTCTTCGTCAGCAGCTCTACATCGGAATCATAGCATTCGGCATGACGCTGATAATGATTACCGGAAATATCGACCTTTCCGTTGGTAACCAGTTGACGTTCCTGTGCTGCATCTGCGCGATTATCATGATCAACACCGATAACGCGCTGTACGGCATCGTGGGAACCATCCTGGCGGGCGCGCTCTGCGGACTGTTCAACGGATTTTTGGTCAGCTATGTTAAGTTAAACAGCTTTATCACCACGTTGGGCTCCAGCTCGATATTCAGCGCTCTGGCGCTTATGGTATCGGCGGGCACGGTTTTGGTTATCCCCAATAACTGCAGCAGGGCCTTCCAGTGGTTCGGTACGGCCACGTTTGGTCCCATCAGTATCCTTATCGTATGGTTCGTGCTGGTGGCCATCATACTCGGATTCGTACTTTCCAAGACGGTTTACGGCAAGCAGATGTACGTTATCGGATCCAATCCCATAGCTGCGCGCTTCGCCGGTATCAAGTACCGTCGCAACGTAACCATCGCCTATGTGATAACCGGCCTTTGCTGCGGACTCGCGGCGGTCGTAACCATGGCGAATGTAAAGAGTTCCAACCCTCAGGCAGCGTCCGGCGCGGAGATGGAAGTCATCCTCTGCGTGGTCCTGGGCGGATGTGCGGTTAACGGCGGTAAGGGTTCCGTATGGGGCACCATCATTGGCGTCCTGTTCTACGGAGTTCTCTCCAACGGCTTCACGATGCTCAGCCTCAGCGGATACATGAGATGGGTGGTAATGGGACTCATCATGGTAGTCGTACTGTCCATGGATGCACTTAAAGAAAGGGGGATCACATTATGGAAGAAAAAACAATGACAAAGCCGCCTATCCAGTGGTCGCGTTTTTTGAAAGACAATAACTCCATATTGATTCTGGTGGTTCTGCTTTTCGTGGCATTCCTGGGAATCGACGGATTCACCGGCAGTTTCTATAACGTACTTCTGTATTCGGCCGAGTTCGGCATCTGCTGCCTGGGCCTTGCCCTGGTAATGATTACCGGAAACATCGACCTGTCCGTCGGCTATAACGCCGCATTCAGCGGAGTCGTGATGGTAACGGTGTTCAACATGGCATACGGCGCGGGAATGAGCAGCGCGGTCTGCGTGGTGCTCTGCCTTCTGGCCGCACTCGTTACCGGTGGAATCCTGGGCACGTTCAATGGATTTATCGTGACCAAGATCGGAGTTTCTCCCCTTATCGCGACCATTGCAACCAACTACATCTATCAGGGACTCGTGCTCAACTACGCGCGTAAGTCCTATCCCACGGTGGATAAGCAGCTCCTTACGGCCATTGCCAAGTACAACATCTTCGGCATCAAGTGGCTCACACCCATGGTAATAATCTTCGTATTGTTCGTGGTGGGCGTGTTCTTCTGGATGTACAAGACCGGCTTCGGCAATCGCCTGCACATAGTAGGAGATAACCCGGAGGCGGCTGAGTACGCGGGTATCAGCGTATCTAAGACGGCCTTCGTGACATTCATCCTCTGCGGCGTAATGGCAGGTATGACCGGCTTCCTCATGGTAGCCTTTAACGGATCGGCCATCTACACCCAGGGTATCACGCTTGGCACCTTCCCGATTTCCTGCTGCGTTATCGGCGGCATTAAGATGACGGGCGGTAAGGGTACCGCGGTACACGTAATGCTCGGTATTCTGATCATGAGATGCCTTTCCACTATGATGAGCACGATGTTCTGGAGCACGGAGCGCGTAAACCTCGTTACCGGTGTGCTTCTTATCCTCGTTCTTATCGTGGACAGATTCACCAGCACCAAGAGTGCCGATGAATAACTTACGATGATTAACCGCGGGGGCGGTTATCATATACGTTTTGTTTAAAACAAAGGAGGAGAAAAATGAAAAAAACTATTATGTCTTTGATGCTGGTAGCAGCCATGACCCTTTCACTGGCTGCGTGCGGAGGATCCTCGGGTGGATCCGGTGATTCCTCAGGTTCGGCCGGCTCGGGCGACGCTTCTGCAGCACCCGCAGCTTCCGCCGACGCAGGCTCTACCGAGCGCGGCGAGACCGACGCAAACCTCGATTACAAGACCGCAGATCTCAGCGGTATGAGAATCGGATATGTAACCATCAACTCGGCTGCTCCCTGGGGCGGACTCGTTGGTACTTCCTTCGAGCAGTACGCTACGGAGCAGGGCGCTACGGTTAACGTGCTTGACGCTCAGACCGACGTTGACAAGGTTAACGAGTATTGCCAGCAGATGATCGATGCAGGCGTTGACGCCCTCGTAGTTTTCGGCGGCGACATTACAGCTAACGCAGAGATCGCCAAGGCAGCCGACGAGGCAGGCGTGGCTATGTTCATGGCAGGCCTTGACGTGGCTGAAGAAGGACGTGATTATGTAAAGGCCGTTGTAGGTCCCGATCAGTATCAGATGTGCGCAGATATCGCTAAGTATGTAGTTGAGCAGAACGGTACCGAGGAGGAGTTCAAGGTAGTTCAGATCAACGGTGTACCTTTCCTCGAGGATTACATCGAGCGTACAGGCGGTTTCCAGGACTATATGGCTGACTATCCCAACTATGACCTTTCCACCGAGCCCGCAGATGCATACTCCAGCCGTACAGACGCTAAGAGCTTCATGGAGCAGTTCATCGCAGGCGATGATGGCATAGACATTTGCATGGGTTATGACGATGACCTTACCATGGGTGCCGTTCAGGCTATCGAAGAGGCAGGCCTCACAGATCAGATTAAGGTTTACTCCCTGACCGGTCAGAAGGATGCCATCCAGGCCGTAATCGACGGAAAGATGGAGCTTACCGTTATGAACCGTGCTTCTGATATAGGTATGGGCCTTGTATCCGCCATCGGCGAGTACTTCACCACCGGTTCCACCACCTACTATCAGAGAACACCTCTTATCTACATCACTCCCGACAATGCTGAGGAGTACCTCGATAAGGCAGAGTTCTAAAAACAGTACTTGATTTACTTTTAGCAACCTAAACAAAACGACAGGGAGACCGCTCTTTCGGGAGCGGTCTTTTTGTGTGAATACATGGTGAAATTGATTGAACATTAAGCGGCGGGTGTGGTACAATAAAAAACGTATTTGAAGTGCGTTAAATAGCATTTTTGAGAAACTAAACGTCGAAAGGAAGTGGCTTTATGAGAAATCGAATTACCATTTATCTCAGTCAGGTTGAGAGAGTTAAGGATTTTGTGGAGGCAGCTAATAAGTTCGAGAGTGATGTGGATATCATCATGGGACATTACGTGGTGAATGCGAAGTCCATTCTCGGCGTGCTCTCACTTGATCTTTCAGGAGCTATCGATGTGGAGATTCATTCGGATAACCCCGAGGAGATCACATACTTTAATAACATCATGCTTCCCTTCGAGTCACAATAAGGAGTGAAAAAATGGCTGAAACTAAAAAGAATCTTACGTTGGATGCCAATGACGTAGGCCAGATCATCATTCTTCCTGATGTGATTAATCACATCGCGCTCATCGCAGCGCTCGAGCAGGACGATGTGGCCACAGTCGGCACCGATATTTCCAGAGATCTGGTTAAAAAGCATGCTGTAAAGAACGTAAATAAGAGCGTTCGTACCGAGATCAGGGAGGATGATTCACTCAGCGTGGATCTGGCGGTTTCCCTCGACTTCGGCAGCAGCATTCCCACCGTGGTTCCCCAGGTACAGGAGAAGGTTAAGACCACGGTCGAGAATATGACGGGACTTCAGGTCACCGACGTAAACGTCAGGGTGATCGGTGTATCTACGGCAGAACAGGCGGATTAACGGATTTAATGAACAGAACAACGCTTAGAAAACATAATTTTAAACTCCTCTTCGAGACTGAGTTCCACCCGCCGGAACGCCTCGAGGAGCAGTTCGACCTCTACGTAAACGGCCTTGGTTTCACGGGAGATGAGAGCGCGGATCCGGAGTCTGTATCCGAAGAGGACATCGAGTACATGCGCCGTAAGTTCTTCGGCGTGGTCGAGGCCCTTGACGATATAGACGACCGCATTAATGAGGTGGCGGAAGGCTGGACCACGTCCCGCATGGGAAAGGTGGAGCTTTCCATCCTCAGGCTCGCCTACTATGAAATCAAATACGAGGATGATATCCCCGTGGCCGTAGCCATAAACGAGGCGGTGGAGCTCGCCAAGACCTTTGGTTCTGACGGTTCGCCTTCGTTTGTTAACGGTATACTTGCCAAACTGGTGTAAAGAATGAAGACTGGTAATCATGTCTATTCTGTCAGCGAGGTTTCCAATTTCATCGACAATATGTTCCGCCAGGAGTTTTTCCTGCAGAACCTGTCGGTGAGAGGGGAAATATCGGGGATTTCCCAATCCTCCCGCGGACATCTTTATTTCGACCTGAAAGACGAGCGCTGCCTTATCAAGGTAGCGGCTTTCAATTTTTCAAGACGGGGGGATCTCCTCGCACTAAAACTTAAGAACGGAGACCGGGTAGTAGTGACCGGCTCTGTCACGGTTTATACCAAAGGTTCCAACTATTCATTAAAGCTTTCGTCCATCGCCCTCGACGGCGAGGGAGAGATGTATCGAAAGTACCTCGAGATACAGGAGAAACTCCGGGAATCCGGGATGTTCGATCCGATGTATAAGAAGCCGCTCCCCGGGTTCGTGAGGAAGATCGCGGTGGTCACTTCCCCGACGGGCAGGGCCATAGGCGACATAACCAGGGCGGTCAGTCAGAGGAACCCCTACGTTCAGGTGCTTCTGGTACCCGCCTCGGTGCAGGGCGAGGACGCTGTTCCGGAGATTGTCGAGGGAATACGCGCGGCCGATCGCCTTGGTGCGGACATAATCATAGTGGGCCGCGGAGGCGGTTCCATGGAGGACCTGTTCATCTATAACTCCGAGGAGATCGCCAACGCCATCTTCGCCTGCCGCACCCCCGTGGTTTCGGCGGTCGGGCACGAGGACGACAGGTTTATCTCCGACGAGGTGGCGGATCACAGGTCGCCCACGCCGTCTCTGGCCGTGACGGACACCGTCTTCGACATTAGGGAGTTCGACGCGGCGCTGGAGTCATATCTGGCGGATATGGAGAATCTGGTACGGACAAACATCGCTGCCAAAAAGGAAAAGACCCGGGCGCTCGAGGAGCGCCTCCAGACGCTTTCCCCGGCGCGTCAGCTCCGGGAGAAACGGGAGAGGCTGAGCCGGGAGGAGGAGAGGCTGAGAGGCATCATGAGGGTCATCCTCCAGAGGAAAAAGATGCAGCTGGGTGTGCTGGCCGAGAGACTCGAGGGAAAGAGCCCGCTCCACATGATGAGGAACGGATACTCCTTCGTCTCCGGATCCGATGGCAGAGGAGTATCTTCGGTAGATGATATTGGAGAGGGCGACAGCCTGACGCTCCACATGAAAGACGGCCGCGTGAACGTGACCGTGGAGGATATTGTACATGAGTGATAAGGAAGAGATGACGCTCGAAGAGGCATTGGCCTCCATCGAGAACATAATCAGGGAGATGTCCGGTAATGACATCACTCTGGAGGACAGCTTCAGCGACTATCAGAAGGGTATTGAACTGGTGAAATACTGCAGGGACTCCATCGACAGGGTGGAGAAGGAGCTGCAGGTGTTGGATCCCCGTGCCGTATTGGCTGACGGGGAGGAGGAGTAGGCTATGGATATTGTCGAGGAAATTCGCAGCAGGCAGAGCGACATAGACGAGATGATCCTCGGGTTTTTGCCCGGCGATGAGAAGCTGACCGCCACGCTCACTCAGGCGATGAGGTACTCGGTCACGGCGGGCGGCAAGCGCATCCGCCCCATGCTTATGCAGGAGGTCAGCGGCCTGTTTGGAGAGCCCTGTAAGGCCCTTCCTTATTTCATGGCCGCCATCGAGTTCATTCACACGTACTCTCTGGTACACGATGACCTCCCGGCCATGGACGATGACGACTACCGCCGCGGCAAGGAGACCACCCATAAGGTCTACGGCGAGGCCATGGGCGTGCTCTGCGGAGACGCGCTTTTGAACTACGCCTTTGAGGTGGCCGCCACATCGGTGGAGAGCGAGACGGCTGAGTCCGTCGCGGCCACCAATGACGGCACCGAGAATGCTTCGAACGCCCGCATTGAGGCCCTGAGGGCCGTGAAAGCCCTGGGAATCCTGGCCGGCAAGGCAGGCGGCAGGGGCATGATCGGCGGACAGGTCATCGACATCGAGACGGAGGGGAAGGCCATCGACATGGAGACCGTAAACGCCATTCACTCCATGAAGACCTGCGCCCTCATAGAGGCCGCTATGATGATAGGAGCGGTGCTGGGAGGCGCGGACGACGCCGCGGTTAAGCTATGCGAGAAGGCCGGCTACGAGCTGGGCATGGCGTTCCAGATAAGGGACGACATCCTCGACGTGGAGGGCGACAGCGAGGTGATGGGCAAGCCCGTGGGCTCCGACGAGAAAAACGATAAGACCACCTTCGTTACGCTGGTCGGCATCGAATCGGCCAACAGGGCGGTCAAAGAACACTCCGAGAGCGCCATAACCATCATAAGGAGCCTGGGCGGCGAGGGTACCTTCCTTGAGCGCCTCATGGAGTACATGATATACAGGAATAAGTAGTCCGGCGGTAACGCGGGGACGTTGATAATACAGGAGTTGCGCCCGGGAGGGACCGGGAGGGCAGAGGTTAACATAACACATGATTCTTGATGAAATTAACAATCCTAATGACATAAAGAATGTAGACCCGGAGGACCTGGACCATCTGGCCAGGGAGATTCGTCACTTTATCATCGAGCACACGTCCAAAAACGGAGGGCATCTGGCCTCGAACCTGGGCGCGGTGGAGCTCACCATGGCGCTTCACCTCTTCCTGGATTTCCCGCAGGACAAGCTGGTGTTCGACGTGGGCCATCAGTGCTATACCCATAAGATTCTCACCGGGCGAAAGAACGGCTTCGACAGCCTTCGCAAGCTCGGCGGACTCTCCGGATTCCCGAAGAGGGGCGAGAGCGACTGCGACAGCTTTAACACGGGCCACAGCTCCACCTCGGTATCTGCCGCACTGGGACTGGCGCAGGCCAGGGACCTCTCCGGTGAGGACTATCGCGTGGTGGCGGTAATAGGCGACGGCGCTCTCACGGGCGGCATGGCCTACGAGGCGTTGAACAATGCGGCCAACCTCACCAGCAATTTCATCATCGTGCTTAACGACAACGAGATGTCCATTTCCGAGAACGTGGGCGGGCTCTCCAAGTCTCTGAGCGGGCTTCGCACCGCCGGCAAATATAAGGAATTCAAGGACAACGTGGAAAGGTCGCTCTTGCAGCTCCCCGGAGGAGAGGCTATGGTGGCGGGCCTTCGCCGCACGAAGAGGGGGATTAAGCAGGTGATAATCCCCGAGATGTTCTTCGAGGATCTGGGGATTACCTACGTGGGACCCTGCGACGGCCACAACATCTCCGAGATCATGGAGATGCTGAGCGACGCGGCGCGCGTGGACGGTCCCGTCCTGGTGCACGTAAAGACCAAGAAGGGCAGGGGATACCTCCCAGCCGAGAGGCATCCGGCGCGTTTCCACGGCACGGATAAGTTCGACATAGAGACGGGACTCACGTCCACGAAGGGCAAGAAGTCCAAGTACACGGACATCTTCTCCACGGTAATGCGTAAGTTCGGAGACCGGGAACCAAAGGTGTGCGCCATTACGGCCGCCATGGCCGACGGCACCGGCCTCAAGCGCTTCCGCAACATGTTCCCCGACAGGTTCTTCGACGTGGGCATCTGCGAGGAGCACGCGGTGACGTTCGCCGCTGGGCTTTCGGTGGGCGGATACATTCCCGTCGTGGCCATATACTCCTCCTTCCTTCAGAGGGCGTACGACCAGGTGGTTGAAGACGTCTGTCTTCAGAACCTCCACGTCATCTTCGCCATAGACAGGGCAGGACTGGTCGGCAGCGACGGCGAGACGCACCACGGAATATTCGACATCTCGTTCCTTTCGGCCGTACCCAACATGACCCTCATGGCGCCGAAGAACAAGTGGGAGCTCTCCGACATGCTCAAGTACGCCGTGACCATGGATTCTCCCGTGGCCATAAGGTATCCCAGGGGCGCGGCCTTCGACGAGCTGAAGGAGCTTAGGGCACCTGTGGAATACGGCAAAAGCGAGGAGCTTTACTCCGGAAAAGACATCGTTTTATTTGCGTACGGAAGCATGGTTAAACAGGCGCTCATTACGCGTGAGGCGCTTGCCACTCAGGGATTGGATGTCACTTTGGTAAACGCCAGGTTCGCCAAGCCCATAGACGAGGACGCGATAAGGAGACTGGCCGGCGGGCACAGCCTCATTGTAACCATGGAGGAGGGAATACTCTCGGGAGGACTCGGCGACAGGGTCAGGGAGTTTATCGACAGGGAAGGCATAGACCTCAGGATCCTTGCCATCGGAATAGACGACAGGTTCGTGGGACAGGGCAGCTGCGACGAGCTGTTCAGGCTTTGCCGGATTGACGGCGAGTCCGTGGCAGAGCGTGTCGTCGAAGAGTGGAAGGCGATGGCCGCTGGCGCCGGAGCCGGCAATGTGGCGGCCGACACTGATGTAAAGGAGCAGGCGGATGAGTAAGACGAGACTGGATGTGCTCCTCACTCAGAGGGGGCTGGCGAAGTCGAGGACCATGGCGTCGTCCCTCATCATGGAGGGAAAGGTCTACGTTAAGGGACAGAAGGAAGACAAGCCCGGGGCGGCATTTCCTGACGATGTGGAGATAGAGGTCCGCGGAGAGACGCTCAGGTACGTGAGCCGGGGCGGGTTGAAGCTCGAGAAGGCCATGGAGGCTTTCGAACTCGATCTCACCGGATTTACGTGCATCGATATAGGCGCCTCCACCGGCGGTTTCACGGATTGCATGCTCCAAAACGGGGCCGTGAAGGTCTATTCCGTGGATGTAGGATACGGGCAGCTCGACTGGAAGCTCAGGAACGATGAGCGCGTGGTTTGCATGGAGAAGACGAACTTCCGCTACGTGACCCGCGAGGACATCCCCGACGAGATTGACTTCGCGTCGGCGGACGTGTCGTTCATTTCGCTCTCGAAGATACTGCCGGCGGCGTATCCGTTGATGGCGGGGGGCGGACGCATGGTCTGCCTGGTTAAGCCGCAGTTCGAGGCCGGACGGGAGAAGGTCGGCAAGAAGGGCGTGGTCAGAGACCCGGCGGTCCACGAGGAGGTGTGCGAGAACGCCATTGGATACGCGCTGGAGAACGGATTCAACGTGCTGGGCCTTACGTTCTCGCCCGTGAAGGGGCCGGAGGGGAACATCGAATACCTCATGTACCTGGAGAAGGCGACGGATGAAGCGTGTGCCCCGGAGGTTGGAGAGGTTGACATAAAACGCACCGTAGGAGAGGCGCACGAGGAGCTTGATAAATGAAGAAATTCATGATTATTACAAATACGGGCAAGGATGAGGGACTCGAACTCACCAACCGTATCAAGAAGTACATAGAGGACAAGGGCGGCAGCTGCGTCATTAAGGAGAGGGGCACCACCGCGGGCTCCAACGACAAGATATCCGCGGACGTCGCAGGCCCCGTGGACTGCGCGCTCGTGCTCGGGGGCGACGGCACCATAGTGAGGGCCGCCAGAGACATGACCGGCACGCCCATACCCATCATCGGAGTCAATCTCGGGAGCCTGGGGTATCTGTGCGACGTGGACCAGGATCACGTCTTCGACGCGGTCGACAGGATAATGGGCGACGTCTTCGAAATCGAGGACAGGGTCAAGCTCATGGGCAGCATAATAATGGATGGGGAGAGTATCTCCACCCATACTGCGCTGAACGATGTGGTCGTATACCGTGCGGGAAATTTGCAGATCGTGTCACTGAACGTGTACATCAACGGTCAGTACCTGTGCAACTACAACGCGGACGGCCTCATCATTGCCACCCCCACCGGCTCTACGGCTTACAGCATGTCGGCGGGCGGGCCCATCGTGGACCCGAAGGCGGAGCTCATGGTGCTTACGCCCGTGAATCCGCAGACCACCAATGCCAGGAGTATCGTCATCTCATCCAGGGACGAGGTCAGCGTGGAGGTGATGCGCAGGAACCGTGGCAACAACAGGCACGACGAGAGCGTGGAGATCGCCTTCGACGGTGACAACATCGCCAGGATCCACATCGGAGACCGCATTGTCATCCGAAAAGCTCCTGAGATGTCGAGGTTTTTGAAGCTTTCGCAGGTCAGCTTCATTGACAGGTTGCAGAAGAAGATCGAGAGTTATAACGATAGGGGAACGAGATGAAAACCGGTAGGCAGCAGAAGATTCTGGATATAATAAATTCGCGTGAGATCGAGACCCAGGAGGAGCTCGGACAGCTCCTTTCCGACGCGGGATTCTCGGTGACTCAGGCGACGGTCTCCAGGGACATAAGGGAGCTTCGCCTGGTGAAGGTGGCCGGCAGAAACGGCAGGCAGGTCTATGCCTCCACGCGCAGGGACGCTCCGGTGGACAATGTCCTTTCGGACACCTATCTGAGGGTCTTCGCCGAGGGGTTCGTGAGCGCGGACACCGCACAGAACATACTGGTTATTAAGACGGTCTCGGGAATGGCCATGGCCGTGGCGGCCTCGGTGGACGCCATGCAGATAGACGAGATCGTGGGCAGCATCGCGGGCGACGACACCATCCTGTGCGCCGTGCGTACCGCGGCCGATGCCAAAAACATCTGCCGCTCGCTCGAGAAGCTGGCCGGCAGATAGAGACGGAGAGGAAAAGATTATCGTAAGAGGAGAGGATTAGGGGGATGCTCGAAAGTTTACATGTTAAGAATCTGGCCGTCATAGACGAGGCGCAGATAGAGTTTGG
>JAILAS010000041.1 GCA_024681495.1 Eubacterium sp.
AGCGCTTCCTCTCCGAAGTACTCCTTCATCTTCATGTAGGAGGCGAGCGTCCCTATGGCGATGTAGTCTCCCTTCGCGAGATCCACGCTCCCGTCGTCGGCCGTGAAATAGTGCCACGGGCCGCTGACCGTATCGTAGGTCCGCCTCTCGATAATCTTCCCGTCAGCCTCGAACTCGCCCATCCTTGCCTCGTCGCAGAAGTGGTACTCCACTCCCTCGGTCTCTCCGTGCCTGATGGGGCGGGTCGTATAGGTAACGATAGGCTCCGCCGTGATATTGCCCCCCAGCATCAGCCTGCTGTATATGGTGTCCTTGCCGGAGGCGCTCTTTCCCATTATGTAAACAATCTTTCCCATTATTTCACCACTCTCACCGATCCGTCCATGCCGGTGATTCTGACCTGTGCGGCCCTCAGGGCCTCAATGTGCTCCATAATCCCGTGGGTTATCCTCTCCCCCGGCGCCACAATCGGGCTCCCGGGCGGGTATGCGCAGATGAATCCGGCTGATATGCGGCCGGCTGCCTCCTCGGGTGAGACCTCCTCCGCTTCCGCCTCGTGGGCCTCGAAAAGAGACATCGCGCCTGCCGGCAATTCCGGCGGGGCCGCCACATTGACGGCGAAGCCGGCGCCGCGTCCCTCGTCTGAAAGTCCGGCGTCTATATCCGCGAGGGCGTCCGCGAGCCTCTCAAATCCGGCGCGCTCGTCCGCGACGGTAGCAATCGCCAGCCCGTGGATGAGGTCGCCCATCTCAAGCTCTATCGAGTACCTGCTTCGCAGTGTGTCGCAGATTTCCGTTCCGGTGACGTACCCTCCGCCGAGGATGCTTATCCGGCTAATGTCCCAGCCGAAGATGTCCGCTCGGCCTCTTCCGTCGAAAACGCGGAGATTCCGCAGGCTCTTCGTCCTGTCGTAGAAGTAATCCAGGTGGTCCCTGAGGCTGTCGAGGAGGACCTCCCCCTCTTCCTTCATGAGCCTCATGCATGCGTCCGCCCCGGCCATCATCGGATAGGACGGGCTGCTGGTCTCGAATATCCTCAGGTACTCGGCCGCGCCGTCGAAAAGGGCGGGGTCGTTCACGTGGAGCAGCGCCGTCTGCGTGAAAGCAGGCAGTGTCTTGTGTAGGCTCTGGACCACCATGTCAGCGCCGAGCCTAACCGCGGTCTGCGGGAAGTCGGTATGGAAACCGAAGTGCGCGCCGTGCGCCTCGTCGACGATGAGCCTGGCCCCGTGCGCGTGGACGATATCCGAAATCTTATCAACATTATCCACAATCCCGTCGTAGGACGGGGAGGTGATAACCACGGCCCTTATATTCGGGTGGGTTTTCAAAAGGTTGTCCACATCTTCTGTGGATAAGTTGCCCTTTAATCCACAGTCGAGCGTGGAGTTTTCCACGTAGACAGTACTCAGGTGGCGGAGCATCGCAGCGTTGTACACGCTCCTGTGCGCGCCCCTCTGGATGAGGATCTCTCCGCCCTCGGGGACGCAGGCGAACACTGCCGCCAGCATTCCGACGGTGCTTCCGTTCACCAGTACGAAGCTCCTGCCCGCGCCGTAGAGTACCGCGGCGCGCTCCATCGCGCCGGCAATGATGCCCTCCGGGGCGTGGAGATTGTCGAAGCCGTCGATCTCGGTGATATCCATGGAGGCGTCCATGCCCGCCACCCTAATGCGGCGCTTGTGCCCCGGCATGTGGAAGGGATAGACGTCCTGCCCGGCGTATTGTGCCAAAGCCTCGTCCAGGTATCTGTCCATGGCGTCTACCACTTGCGGCGGCGCCTTCTCGCGCGCCTCTCCTCTGCCTTGCGGCGACGTATCTCGCGCTTGGACATGGCGTTCATGGAATCCCTGTTCCTGCCGCTCTCAAACCTGTGCTTGAGTATGTAGAAGTTCTTGTTTATGAACAGAATTACTACCACCAAAATAGCTATAATTAAGATTATTCCCAGCACCATAAGGATCTTCGACAGCGGAATCTCTATGGGCGAATCGTCGGCCGCGTCGCCGCTGGCCGAGGCGTCCGCACTGGCCGTGCCGTCCGAGGGGAGGGCGAAGATGTCGTCCTCGAGCTCAGAGATGGTGAGGTCGGCGCTGCCGACTGTGACTCCGTCGTATGTGTATTCGATGGTGGCCACGGCGTCGGAATCGGTTCCGTAGGTGACGCTCTTTTCAGCCGCGGAGAAGTCCACATTGACGGGCAGGATGATCTGAGCATCCTCGTCGAGGCTGAGCATGGCCGTGTCGGTCTCGAATATATTCGCGTCCGAGTCGAAGAAGCTCTCCTGCGGCTCGGTGAAGTCGGTCTCGTTCTCGGATATATTCCACAGGGTGAAGTTCTCGAAGCAGTAGTCGAACAGATTCGCCGTGTCAGTGTAATGATTCGGCGAGCTGGCGTTCATGACCACGCATACGAGGGTCATGCCGTCCCTCTCGGCGTAAGTAACCAGGGTGCTGTTGGCAACCGTGGTGTATCCGGTCTTGCCACCCGTGCATCCGTCGTAGAGATATTCCGATGTCTTCAGGGGATAGAGCATGGAGTGGTGATTTCGAAGATAGGTGATCTCGTCATGCTTGTTGGTGGGCGCGATCTCGTAGTAGCCCGTGCCGCAGATGATGCGGAAGGTCTCATTGGCGTACGCCGCGGCCGAAATGAGGGCCATGTCCCGGGCGCTGGTGTAATGCTGCTCGTCCGGAAGGCCGTTGGTGTTGTTGAAGTGAGTGTTGGTGCAGCCGAGCTCCTCCGCCTTCTCGTTCATCATGTCGACGAAGGCGTCCTCGGATCCTGCGACGTGCTCGCCAATGGCGTAGGCACACTCATTGGCTGACTCGAGGAGCATGCCGTAGAGGCACTCCTCCATGGTCATGACCTCGCCGACGTCCCTGGCGATGCTCGAACCCTCGGTGTTGTACACCGCCTCGGTCGAGAACGTGACCTCCTCGTCCATCTCGGAGTTCTCGATGGCCACGAGCGCCGTCATTATCTTCGTGATGCTGGCGGGGTACTGCTGCTTGTCCGCCTTCTTCTCGTAGAGGACCGCGCCGGTCTCGTAATTAATCACAATGGCGCTCTCCGAAGAGACATCCACGTCGTCGGGCCAGGCATCCGCCATGACCGTCACCTGCGTGAACGCGGCTACCATTGCGCAGACCGCCACGAGCGCAGCGGTAAACAATGCGATTATTCTGTTAGTTTTTCTGGTTTTTATTCTAGTTGACATAACTATAGTTCCGTCCGGCCCTCGAGAGCCCTTAACAGAGTTACCTCGTCTATGTATTCGATGTCACCGCCCACGGGTACTCCGCTGGCGATTCTGGTTACCTTGATGCCGGTGGGCTTCACCAGCTTGCTTATGTACATGGCAGTGGTCTCGCCCTCCAGGTCCGATCCCGTGGCGACGATAACCTCGGTCTTCACCTCGTCATCGTCCTCGTCGAGACGCGAGAGCCTGCTCATGAGCTCCTTCAGCCGGATGTCTCCGGGCCCCACGCCGTTAAGCGGCGAGATGGCGCCGTGAAGCACATGGTACACGCCCGTATACTTGCCCGTCTTTTCATAGGCGGCCAGGTCTCTGGAGTTCTCCACCACCATTATCTGCTTGTGATTGCGCTTGGCGTTGGAGCAGATGGGGCACAGCTCATCGTCCGTCAACGTCATGCACTCCCGACAGCACTTGACGTTCTCCCTGGCGTCGGTCATGGCATTAGCCAGCTCCCGCACGTCCTTGGGCGGCATGGCGAGTATGTGGAACGCCAGCCTCTGGGCGGTCTTGTTTCCGATGCCCGGCAGGCGCGAGAGCGCCCCTATGAGATTTCCAATCTGTTTGCTGTAATATTCCATCGTCGTCCTCCGGACCTAGAAGGGGAATCCCCCGCTAAGGCCACCGGTCGCCTTGGACATGGACTGCTCGGAGAACTCGTCCACCTTCTTCATGGCCTCGTTGACGGCCGCCACGATGAGATCCTGAAGCATCTCCACGTCGTCGGGGTCCACCGCCTCCTCGGCGATAGTCACGGAGAGCACCTCGCGCTTTCCGCTCACTTTGACCTCGACCGCACCGCCGCCTGCTGCCGCGGAGAATTCCTTCTCCTCGAGCTCCTTGGAGGCCTCCTCCATCTGGCGCTGCATCTTCTGTGCCTGCTTCATCAGGTTGCTCATGTTGGCGGGCATTCCGGCCCCGCCGAATCTTCCTTTTTTAGACATATCTTTTCCTTTCCTAAATGGTTTCGTCCACTTCTATCTTCATGTTGATCAACGACGCAAGCTCCATGTACCTGTCCCCTCCGGACTTAGTGGAGCCGTCGGCTATGATTACCTTCACCTGCTTGCCGACGCTCTCGGCGATGATGTCCTCTATCATCTTCAGGCGCTCCTCCTTCTTCAGGTGCTCGAACGTCATCGGCACCTCGCAGGAGAGCGTGAGCCCGGCCTCGTTCACCAGCGGCCTGACGCTGCCGAACAGCCCCCTTACGGAGATGGGCATCTTCATCACTATGGAATCCCACTGGGCGGCGACCTTCTCCAGGTCCTCCTTAACCGCGGGCGGGAGGTCAATGACGACGGGCGGTGCCGCATTGGCGGCCGGCTCCCGGGCCGGCCCCGCCTGAACGCTGTCCGTGGCGTTCGGACTGTTGCCCGTGGCGGCATTCGCCGCCAATCCCGGTGCGCCTCCGGTCTGCTGTAGACGTTTTATGTCAACCAGTTCCATCGCCTCGAGCTTCTTCTCGATGCTCTCGAGCCTGGAGATGAAACCCTCATCTGTGGCGTCCATCTGCGGGCGGCAGAGCTTTATGAGCGCGGCTTCCACGGGAATTCGCTTGTTGTTTACGTACCTGATATCTCCTGAGAGAGACGAGAAAATCTTTATGATATAGGTCACCCGCTCGAGGGTAATCCGGTTCGCGTAGGTCAAAAGGACCGAGAGATTCTCCGGCGAGAGATCGATAAGGTCGACCACGTCCGCGTCGGTCTTGACCAGCATGAGGTTACGGAGATAGCCGATGAACTCCTCGACGAACTCGGAGAGATCGCGGCCCGAGCGGACCACCGCGTCGAAGCGGCTCAAAAGGCCCGCCACGTCCTCGTCCAGAACGCAGCCCATCATCTCCTGGTAGACACTGAAGTCCACGGTTCCGAGGACCTCGAGCACGTGTTCGTAGGTGAGCGGCTCGTTCATGTAGAACGCCAGGCACTGGTCCATGAGGCTGAGTGCGTCTCGCATGGCTCCGTCCGCCGCGCGGGCGATATAGGAGACGGCCTTGTCCTCATACTCGGTGCCCTCCTGCTCCAGCAGGTCCTTCAGATGCCCCTCGATGACGTCCGCGGTAATCCTGTGGAAATCATACCGCTGGCACCTCGAAAGTATGGTCACCGGAATCTTGTGGAGCTCGGTGGTCGCCAGGATGAAAATCACGTACGAAGGCGGCTCCTCAAGGGTCTTAAGAAGGGCGTTGAACGCCGGCGTCGAGAGCATGTGGACCTCGTCTATGATATAGACCTTATAGTTTCCGTCGGTGGGAGGATACGCCACCTCCTCGCGTATGCGGCGGACGTCGTCCACACCGTTGTTCGATGCGGCGTCGATCTCTATCACGTTCAGGGACTTGCCCTCTTCTATGGCCTTACAGCTCTCGCACTCGCAGCACGGGCTGCCGTTTACGGGATTGCGGCAGTTTAAGGCTCTTCCCATTATCTTCGCGACCGAGGTCTTACCCGTTCCGCGGGTCCCGCAAAAGAGGTACGCGTGCCCGATGCGACCGCTCGTGAGCTGATTCCTGAGAGTGGTCACTGTGGCATCCTGTCCCCTCACCTCGTCGAAGGTCTTGGGCCTGAATTTTCTATACAATGCAATATAAGACATACGAAGTTATTATAGCACAGTGCCCGAGGGCGACACAACACGAGTTCCCTCCGTTAGCAGCTTGAAATTTCCTATTATTTATATATGTGTCTTGTAATTAGCGTATCGACTGTGTTATTCTTTATGCATCTTTTGCAGATTCGAGGGTAACTAAAAAAATGAAAAAATTTTGGTACACGTTGGGAAAAGTTCTTTTGTTCTTATTCCTTTTTGTTTGCATTCTTTTATGTTTCACCTATGCGTGGGTGCTCAGAAACTGGGCGGAGCTCACCGTAGATGAGATCATCTTCCAGCTTTCCGCGCCGCTGACCGGAACCGGCTCGGGAATAATGGGCGGCTACATCAGGACCTGCCTGCTCCCCGCCATTTTCGTCATCGTCGTTCTGGTGGCCGGCTACATCTTCCTACTGAAGAAACTCCAAAAATGGTATCGCATATACCTGGCCGTCATATCGGCCGCCGTGCTCGCCGTATTTGTTTTCTGCCTGGTATCGGCCGTAAATAAGTTCAACGTCATCACATACCTCAAGTACAGCTCGCGTGAGTCCGAGTGGATAGAGACCAACTACGTGGATCCCGCGTCCACCGAGATAACCTTCCCCGAGACTAAGCGAAACCTGATATACATCTACCTGGAGTCGATGGAGGTCACCTTCAGCGACGAGGCCTCCGGCGGCGCATTCGAGGACAATTACATCCCCACTCTTACCGCACTGGCCGAGGCGAACGAGGACTTCTCCGGCAGCAGCGAGGTTCTGAACGGTGGAATCTCCATGCCCGGCGGAACCTGGACCATCGCCGCCATGATTTCCGAGACGAGCGGTCTGCCGCTTAAGGTAAATTCCAACAACCTCGACAAGATGGATTCCATCTATCCGGAGGTTACCACGCTTGGAGACATCCTCTCCGAGCAGGGATATAACAACGTTCTCATGATCGGTTCCGACGCCACCTTCGGCGGCCGCAAGCTCTACTTCGGAGAGCACGGCGACTACGAGATGTGCGACTACCAGTGGGCGATCGATCAGGGATACATATCCGACGACTATTACCAGTGGTGGGGCTACGAGGATGACAAGCTCTTCGACTACGCGCAGGAGAAGCTGACCAGCCTCGCCTCTTCCGACGAGCCCTTCAACCTGACTCTCCTCACCGTCGACACGCACTTCCCCAACGGATACGTGTGTGATCGCTGTAAGGATACTTACGACAGCCAGTACGCGAACGTAATCGCCTGCTCCGACGAACAGGTGACAGAGTTCGTCGAGTGGGTTCAGCAGCAGGACTTCTACGAGGATACGACTATCATCATCTCGGGCGATCATCCCACCATGGATGCTGACTTCTGTGAAGACATAGACTCAGACTACCAGAGATCGGTTTACACCTGCTACATAAACGCCGATGCCGAAACCGAGGATTCCACGGCAACGCGCACGTTCACCACTCTCGACGACTTCCCGACTACCCTCGCGGCGCTCGGATGTGACATCGAGGGCGACAGGCTCGGGCTGGGAACCAATCTCTTCTCCTCCACACCCACCCTCGCCGAGGAGTACGGCGTGGACGAGATGTCCACGGAGCTGGAGATGAAGTCCACATTTGTCAACAAGCTGTCGGGCTTTACCCCGTCCACCGAAAAGATAAACTCCACCGTCACCACGTCGATGACCCTTACCGAAAAGAACAACCTCTACGTGAAGGTATACGACGCCATCGACGGCATGTACGACATAAACTCCGGCTACCTTAAGGTTACGAACGAGGAGACCGACTACAGCGAGGAGTTCGCCCTGCAGGTGCGCCACGACTACTTTAAGCGGTCGATATCCTGCGAAGACCTCTCGGGAATCGTCTACGTCGACGTATACCTGAACGCCGAGGGCGAGGACTACTTCCTGAGACGCCTCACTTATAACCTCGACTGGAGCGGATACAAGGCGACCCAGGCCGACTACACCAAGTTCCTGGGTACTCTGGGTGAGGGCTACGCCGTGTTCATGACTACCAGGCTTAGCGCCGGCAATGACGTGTCCGTCGACGTCCTTAACAACCTCTCGGCCCTCGGCATTGAAACCAAGCTCCGCAGAGACTTCCGCAACAGCTTCCTGGCGGTGCTCATAAACGGCGAGGTGGTCGACCAGGGCTTCCGGCGTGAGACGCTCGAATCCTCGGGCACTCTGCCCAACGGCATGGAATACTACGTGCTTAGCTCCGGCAAGTACGCCAGCGAGAACAACAGCATTCTCATCGACGGCACGGAATACGCTCAGGGCCACAAGGGAATCAGCTACGTAATCGTGGATCTGGAGAAAAACCAGGTCGTAGACAGCGCCTGGTTCCTGGATAAAAAAGAAAAAGAAAAATAATTCTTCTCCCTTCGGGGCGTAAACCGGTTGCTTTTTGGCAAACCTACTGATATAATACGACTTGGCTCTTATCGAGCCGAGCATGGAGAGCTATCGAAGTGGTCATAACGAGCCGCACTCGAAATGCGGTTGTCCTTTTTGGGCACGTGGGTTCGAATCCCACGCTCTCCGCTTTCCCCGGGACTCATCGTCCCGGGGCTTTTTTTATTCCCCGGACCTTCTCCACTGTCCGGCTCCGCAGTCCGGCCTCCCCGTGATTTCTCCCGTGAGCTCCCACACACATAAAAAAATCCACAGCCCGAAGGCTGTGGACAATCATTCAACAAAACCGCGCATCCCGCTTTGAATCTCTGCAAGATCCGTTACCCGGGCAGTTAACTCGGCAAAGGCACCCTCACGGCACACGGGAGGTTCCGCTTAGTGCTGCTTCATTCCTGACCTGACACGGTTCACGGATTCCCGTCGCGTAAGACCCTCACGTCAACGCCACTTACCCGGGGCAGCAACCTCACAAAAGACCCGGGGCGGGATATCACCCCTGCTGTAGCGGATTGCAGGTACAGGGCACCGCTAAGGCCCCGGCTGCGCGGTTTCTTAAATATATCTTTTTTGCGGCATTTTGTCAACCGATTTTACTTAATCCCTGCAACATCCCCATACCGTAGGAACACTAATACTTTTAACTGCGTTCTTAAGCTCCTACGGC
>JAILAS010000068.1 GCA_024681495.1 Eubacterium sp.
CCATCGTCATAGAGAGCTTATTTCGGGCGTTCTGGGCCCAAGCTCCGCTGATGTGCTTATCTCCGTTCTCAATCTGGGGCACCTGGTGGCGCGCCACGTCGCCCTTGCCGGGGCGCTCTAAGGCGATCACCTCGGCTCCGAAGTCCGAGAGCATGGTGGCCGCGAAGGGCGCCGCCACGACCGATCCGCTCAGCAATACCCTGATGCCGGCCAGAGGGCCGTACTCAGGTACCAAAAAAGGTGTCGATTCTCTGTCAAGTGTATCCCATTTATTCTGTTTCACTGCTGTTCTCCTTTTTGTAAAATAGACGGACCAATGGCGAAAGCCACGGCCCGAATCGGGGGTTTACAAGGCTCATTCTAACATAAAGCAATAATAATGTCATCGGACCGTTGTTTTATGATATAATGTTACCGTTTTGAAAAACCAAAGGAGTATTGACATGAATTTTCTGGAAGAAAGAATTTTAAAAGACGGTATCGTTAAGGACGGAAGCATCCTCAAGGTGGATTCGTTTTTGAATCACCAGCTGGACGTGACGCTGCTCGACGAGATTGGTAAGGAATTCCACAAGATATACGGAGACCGCGGCATCACCAAGGTGCTCACCGTAGAGGCGTCGGGAATCGCCATCGCCTGCATGAGCGCGCAGCACTTCGGCGTGCCCGTGGTATTCGCGAAGAAGGCCAAGAGCAAGAACATCGAGGGCGAAGTCTACACCTCCAAGGTTATGTCTTTCACCTACGGAAAGGAATACGACGTAACCCTCTCGAAGAAATTCCTGTCAGAGGACGATACCGTGTTTATCGTGGACGACTTTCTGGCTACGGGCAAGGCTCTCAAGGGCCTCCTCGACATCTGCTCCCAGGCGGGCGCCAATGTGGCAGGCATCGGCATCTGCATCGAGAAGCGCTACCAGGGCGGCGGCGACGAGCTTCGCGCGAAGGGCTACGACATCACCAGCCTGGCACGCATTGCCAGCATGGACGAAAACGGAATCGTCTTCGGATGATACCCGGGGCACTCAGTCCAGCTCCAGTGACGAGCTGATATAATATCCGTATTTTTTCTTCTTACAAAACCGCCTGATTTTCTTTTTGAGTTTCTTATCAGTGGTATATTCCAAAAGGTAGACCTTAAGGCCTGCCTTTTTTGCTTTCTTAAGGTACTTCTTATAGTACGCAGTGTCCTCCGCACTCTGGGTGCCGAAGGCGGGCTCATCGTAGTCGGTGATGCTGCTGAAAACGCTCTCCTGGTTTACGGCGTCGAACCAAAGCTTTTTCCCCGAGGATATGCGCTTTTTAACATAGGTGTCCCCGCCGTTAATCACGATGGGCAGAGAATACTTCTTCTTAAGGTTTTTAAGAGTCTTATTAAGTCCCTTATAGACGGCTTCAGCCCTGTCCGCCCGGTTTTCCAGGCAATAGTAATAGACGTCGCAGTTATCGATGAAGAATCCGTCCACTCCCTTTTTCACGAGCCTTTTGGCCAGGGTATTCACGGTAAACTTCCGCCACTTCGCCGAGGATACGTCCATCCAATACTCGCCGTCCCAGTTCTCGTACTCCCCGAGTGTAATGTCCTCAAACCTGTTGTAATAGCTCCTAAACGTCTCTATCGATCCCACATTCAGGTACGAATAGACCGTGTGTCCCGCCTTCTTCAGCTTATTTATCTGCTTCTTCGTGTAATAGGCAGCGTCTATGACTATGGTCTTATAGTCGTCCATGCGCGAGGAGTCCTCGGGATTTACTCCCAGAAACACACCATATGAGTATTTAAATGATGCCGCGTGGGCATCCACTCCGGATACGCCTCCACAGGAAAGCGCCCCGAGCACGATTGCAATCGCTGTGATTATCGAGACAACCTTTTTCATAATCTTCCCCTTCTCGTCAAGACACGCTTTTTGTCATCCCCCCAGCTATAACAACGCTTAGAGATGAGTGATTTTTATGACCGACTAAACCTGCATGTGAACAGGCTCTTCCAACACCTCACCGGCAGATTCGAGAGACGCCAGAACTCCGTCTCCCCTGTCGTAGTAAACCTCCCTGCGTGTCACCAGGTAATCCGCCGGATCGTTATCCATGCCGTTCAGCGAAAACAGCGTCTCCAGAAACAGCCTGACGTTCAGCGAGGCCGCACTCGATGAAGACAGCTTCAGAAAAACGCCTCCATCCTGAGCCTTTGCCTCAAATATGAGAGGACGAATATCCACCGTCTTTTCGCCCTTCTTGGTCTTCCTAACCACCTCTATGCTCTCGCGGGAGAGCATATCGTCCAGCATCCCCTGCGTTATGTCAACCTCATCCATCTCCTCCCCCGGGGCTATGAAGTAGTCCGTGGCAGCCGTTATACTCATGGCCTTCTTGGACTTATCCGGAAGCCTCACGTAGGAAAGGACCTCGATTCCTTCGGCCATCTGGGCATTCAAAAGAGCAATTCCCTCTTCGGAAGACGGGCTGGAAATCATATCCATGTCGAAGTATTCCGCCTCGGACTCAGCGCCCAGGCTGAGCGGAGAAGCGAAAGACATGACCTGGTGGGGCGAAAAGCCCTCGGAGTACCTGATATCCAGTCCCGCGCGCCGAATCGCCTTCTGGAAGTATCGCATCAGGTCGAGATGTCCCACGTATCGCACAGGCCCCCTCTTCGAAAACCTGACGCGGATCTTTATGTATTTAATCTCGTTAGGATCGCTCATGACAGACACCTCCTCCGTAGCCGTATGATCCGCAGCCGGAGCACTGCTCCCGGCAGTTCGGGGTAACCTTCCCCTCGAGCGCGTTCTCCCACTCGCGCCAGAGGAATCTCTTGTCCAACCCGCAGTCTATGAGGTCCCACGGGAATATCTCGTCCTTCTCCCTGGGCCTGGTGGTATAGAAATCGAGCGACAATCCGGTATCTTCAAACGCCTTCTTCCATTTCTCCACGTCGAAGTACTCGCCCCAGGCGCTGAAGATCTCGCCTGATTTATAGACGGCCTCAATCACCTTTGACTGTCTCCTGTCGCCCCTGGCCAGGGCTCCCTCTATGACGGTCGTGGCGGCGTGGTGCCAGTTGTAGGTGATACTCCTCTGATTGAGCCTCTCCTTAAGCGTATCGGCCACCACGCGCGACCTGTGGAGGAAGATCTCCTCCGTCGCCTGAGGCGCCCACTGGAACGGCGTAAAGGGCTTGGGCACGAAGAACGAGGTGGACATGGTGATGTGACATCTGCCCTGCCTCTGATCCTTCGGAACAGTATCGTAGTAGAGCATGGCGATGTCATCGCCCAGCTCGGATATGGCCGCGGCGTCCTCGTCGGTCTCCATGGGGAGTCCGAGCATGAAGTAGAGCTTAACCTTGTTCCAACCGCTCTTAAACGCCATCTCGGCACCTCCCATGATGTCCTCGCGGGTGAGGCCCTTATTTATCACGTCTCTCATCCGCTGCGAGCCGGCCTCGGGCGCGAATGTAAGCGAGCTGTTGTTTACACCCTTCACCTGCTTCATAAGGTCCAGAGAAAACGCGTCGATTCGAAGCGATGGGAGTGAGAGCTCTATGCCGTTCTTCTTAAGGTCTCCCAGGATGAACTCGACCAGCTCGGAGAGCTCGCCGTAGTCGCTGGTGCTAAGGGAGACCAGGGAAATCTCGTCGTCTCCCGTGTTCTTTATCATCTCCAGGGCGGTCCTCTTCAGGGTTTCCACGTTCTTCTCCCTGTTCGGGCGGTAGATCATGCCCGCCTGGCAGAACCTGCACCCGCGGATACAGCCCCTCTGAATCTCGAGCATCACGCGGTCCTGAGTGGCACGTATGAAGGGAACCACCGGTTTGGTCGGGTAGAAGGCCTTGTCGAAGTCCGTCACCACCACCCTCTTCACCCTCTCGGGCACGGCCGGAAGCGGCTCGTCCAGAGCGAGCGAATCCAAAAGGTCTGCGCTATCGGGCAGGACATCCAGCGAGGCTATGGTCCCGTCGGAATTGTAACCCGGCTCGTAGAGCGAGGGGATATAGATACCTTCGATGGCGCCGGCCCTGCGCAAAAATTCGCGCCTGGTTCCCCCCGCAGCCTTCACAGCCTTGTAGAGGTCGAAGAGCGCATCGTAGCTTATCTCGCCTTCGCCCACGTATATGATGTCGAAGAAGTCGGCTATGGGCTCGGCGTTCACGGTGCAGGGGCCGCCCCCGATGACAATGGTGTCGCCCTCTTTCCTATCGGCCGCGCGAAGCGGGATGCCCGAAAGGTCAATCACCTGCAGGATGTTCGTGTAGCACATCTCGTACTGGATGGTAATGCCCAAAAAATCGAACTCCCTGATGGGCGTCTGCGTCTCGAGCGAAAAGAGGGGGATACCCTCCTCCCTCATGACGGCGTCGAGATCCGGCCACGGAGAATAGACCCTCTCGCAGTACACGTCGGCGCGTTCGTTGAACATGCCGTAGAGGATCTGTATGCCCAGGTGGCTCATACCTATCTCGTAGACATCGGGGAAGCACATGCAGAAGTGAATGTCGTAGGAGCCCTCGGGCTTTACCACGCTCCCCCACTCACCGCCGATGTATCTGGCCGGCGCCTCGATATGCCTTAATATCTTATCCGATAAAAAAGTCTTTCTCATTAATTTCTCCAGTTCACTCAGCAAAGCTTTACTTTTAGCCTGCCGTACGCAAGCCTCTCTGCCATCTGTTTGCCTGCGACTTTAAAAAACCCGTGAAGCGAAGCCTCACGGGATGAATAATTAACTGTATTTAAGCTTTAAGGCGTCATACTCACGGTTAATCTCCTGAACCGTGTCCACATCCCCGCAGAGATTATCGGGGTGGAATATCTTTATGAGGTCCTTATAGCGCTTACGAAGGGCAAGCTCGTTATCAATACCCGAGAAGAAGATTTCGTAGTCGGTGGAGTCATACTCCCGCTTCTCGAATTCATTGACCTTAGAGCGGAACTCCTTATGCAGCTCGAACTCCTCCTTCTCCTTGGAGAACCTGATAAGCTCCTCCTCGAGAATCTTCCACTTGGTCTCGAAGAGATTCTGCTGCTGCTCCTGGCGGCGCTTCTCGGAAGCGACCTCCCTCTCAAACATGGTCTTCTGTATCTCGAAATCTCTCAGAGCCTTCTCAAAGGCCCTTTTCTTCTCGTCAAATTCTTTCTTTTCTTTCTCGAAGCTCTCTCTCTGAGAGATAATCTCCTCGAGCCGCTCCGGAGTCATAGCGGGCTCTGCAGCCTCTTCACACTCTTCATCTTCCCCGGAAGGAACGCTCTGGGCCATCCAGCTTCGGATAATCTCGGCGAATACCTCTTCCATTGCCTCGGGATTGGCCTGTTCGTTCACGTGCTTATCCATAAATACTCTCCAATCTGCGGACACTGTCGTCCCGGACGAACCAACACACGCTGAAAGTATACAATATCTTGGGTATAAATTCAAGTCGCAATACAAAAGTTCACAAATGGAGGGGTACTAAAAAAGCTGTCGCAAAACGCGACAGCTTTCACTTATTTTACGCTATTTTTTACCCCATTTTTTCTTTTTCTTGGGCTGGGGAGTCCCCTTATCCGAAGGTCCGGCCTCGATGTCCTCTTTGGCCTTGCCCAGCGAGTCTCCGCTGGCCGCGTCGAACTGTGCGAGCAAATCCTTGGCCTCGCTGCTGAGCGACGTGGGAACCTGGACCACGAAGGTCACGTACTGGTCGCCGACGATGTTCTTATTGCGAAGCGAGGGCACGCCCTTGCCCTTCAGGCGGATGCGTGTATCGGTCTGTGTGCCGGGCTTAACGTCATATACCACATCTCCGTAGACGGTGTTTATGCGCACCTCGCCACCCAGTGCAGCCTGCGCATACGAAAGGGGTGCCGTGGAGAAGAGGTTCAGCCCGTCTCTCTGGAAGATGGGATGAGAACTTATGTTAACCTCAACGAGAAGGTCTCCTCTCTGGCCGCCATCGGGCGAGGGCTCGCCCTTGCCGGCAATGCGGACTCTCTGTCCGTCTTCGATACCGGCGGGTATGCTCACCTTGATGCGCTGCCTGCGGGTGATGTATCCGGTGCCGTGGCAGTCGGTACACTTTTCCTTTATCACGAAGCCTGTGCCGTTACAGTCGGGACAGGTCTGTACGTTCTGTACCATTCCGAAGAGGCTCTGCTGGGAGTAGACCACCTTTCCCTTTCCTCCACACTTGGTGCAGGTGTCCTTGGAGGTGCCGGGCTTAGCGCCCGATCCGTGGCATGTGGAGCACTCGTCCTTAAGGTTGAGCTCGAGTTCCTTCTCGCATCCGAAGATCGACTCCTCAAAGGAGATATGCACGCCGGCCAGAAGACTCTTTCCACGCCTGGGGCCCGCAGACCTGCCGCGGCCTCCTCCGAAGCCGAACGCGCCTCCGAACAGGTCTCCGAAGATGTCTCCGAACATGTCGGTGAAGTCCATGCCTGAGAAGTCCATGTTCTGTCCGTGAGAACCGTCGAACGCTGCGTGACCGAACTGGTCGTACTGGCGACGCTTGTCGGTATCGCTCAGGACGGCATAGGCTTCGGAGGCCTCTTTAAACCTGGCCTCCGCTTCCTTGTCGCCCGGATTCATATCCGGATGATATTTTTTCGCCAGCTTACGATAAGCTTTTTTTATGGCGTCGTCCGAGGCGCCTTTCTCGACGCCCAGGACTTCATAATAATCTCGTTTCTGTTCTGCCATTTTTAGATTTCCTTAAAGTCAGCATCAACAACGTCGTCGTCAGCAGAGGAAGTATCCGCAGAGCCTGCACCCATATCGGGGCCTGCCGCTCCGCCCATGTTACCCATGTCGGGGCCTGCGCCCTGGGACTGTGCCTCGTACATCTTGGCGAATACCTTCTGAGCGCTGTTCATGAGCTTCTCCTTGGCGGCCTTCATCTCGTCCACCTCGGCCTCGCTCATCTCGGAAGCCTCTGCATGCGCCTCAACCATATCCTTAAGAGCCTTAAGGTCAGCCTCTACCTCGGTCTTGTCAGCGGCGTCGATCTTATCTCCTACCTCCTCGAGGGCCTTCTCGGTCTGGAATACGAAGGAGTCGGCATCGTTTCTGGTGTCAATGGCCTCCTTGCGCTTCTTGTCCTGTGCCTCGAACTGAGCGGCCTCCTTAACGGCCTTATCGATCTCGTCATCGGACATGTTGGAGCCGGCGGTAATGGTGATGTGCTGCTCCTTGCCGGTGCCAAGGTCCTTAGCGGATACGTTTACGATACCGTTCGCATCGATGTCGAAGGTAACCTCGATCTGAGGTACTCCGCGGCGTGCGGGAGGTATACCGTCCAGACGGAACTGTCCGAGGGACTTATTGTCGGCCGCGAACTGTCTCTCGCCCTGTACTACATTTATGTCAACCGCAGTCTGATTGTCGGCTGCTGTGGAGAATACCTGGCTCTTCTTCGTGGGGATGGTGGTGTTTCTCTCGATGAGGTGAGTAGCCACGCCTCCCATGGTCTCGATGGAGAGGGTAAGGGGCGTTACGTCCAGAAGGAGGATGTCGCCTGCGCCGGTGTCGCCGGCGAGCTTACCACCCTGGATGGAAGCGCCGATTGCAACGCACTCGTCGGGGTTAAGGGTCTTGGAAGGCTCCTTGCCGGTGAGCTGCTTAACCTTATCCTGTACGGCGGGGATACGTGTGGAACCACCTACGAGGAGCACCTGTCCGAGGTCGGAGTTGGTGATGCCTGCGTCCTTCATGGCGTTCTGTACGGGGGTAGCCGTGCGCTCTACGAGGTCGTGAGTGAGCTCGTCGAACTTAGCCCTGGTGAGGTCCATATCGAAGTGCTTGGGGCCCTCAGCGGTAGCCGTGATGAAGGGAAGGTTGATGTTCGTGGTGGTTGCGGAAGAGAGCTCCTTCTTGGCCTTCTCTGCTGCTTCCTTAAGTCTCTGGAGAGCCATCTTGTCGCCGGAGAGGTCTACGCCCTCCTGCTTCTTGAACTCCTCGAGCATCCAGTCTGTAATCCTCTGGTCGAAATCGTCACCACCGAGGCGGTTGTCACCGCTGGTAGCGAGAACCTCGATAACGCCGTCGCCGATCTCAATGATGGAAACGTCGAAGGTACCGCCGCCGAGGTCATATACCATGATCTTCTGCTCGTGCTCATTGTCGAGTCCATATGCAAGCGCTGCTGCCGTGGGCTCGTTGATTATACGCTTAACGTCGAGGCCGGCGATTTTACCTGCGTCCTTGGTGGCCTGACGCTGTGCATCGTTGAAGTATGCGGGAACGGTGATTACCGCCTCGTTTACGGTCTCGCCGAGGTACGCCTCTGCGTCGTTGCGAAGCTTCTGGAGTACCATGGAAGAAATCTCCTGAGGAGAGAACTTCTTATCGTCGATGGCCACCTTGTAGTCGGTACCCATCTGGCGCTTGATGGAGGCGATGGTCTTCTCAGCGTTGGTTACAGCCTGACGCTTAGCGGGCTCGCCGACCAGTCTCTCGCCGTTCTTCGTAAATGCCACGATGGAGGGAGTCGTACGGCTTCCCTCGGTGTTAGCGATAACTACGGGCTTACCACCCTCCATAACCGCTACGCAGCTGTTTGTTGTTCCTAAATCGATACCAATAATCTTGCTCATTGTAATAACCTCCTTAGTTGGCTACTTTTACCATGCTATGTCTAACTACCGAATCCCTGTACATATAACCCTTTTGGAATTCTTCGACTACTTCGTTCTCACCGTACGCATCGTCATCGATGTGCATGACCGCGTTGTGGAATGCGGGATCGAACTCCTTGCCTGCGGCCTCAATGGCCGTGACCCCGGCCTCCTCGAACATGGTCATCATCTGCTTGTAGATCTTATCCATGCCCTCGACGAATGCGTTCGACTTCTCCTCCTCGGGGACTCCGTCCAGAGCCCTCTCGAAGTTATCCACCACCGGAAGGACCTTCTCGATAATCGACTTGGCTCCCGTCTCAAACATCTGGGACTTTTCCTTCTCGGTACGCTTACGGAAATTATCGAACTCGGCCATCTGGCGTTTAAGCTTATCCGTAAGCTCCTCTATCTGCTCATCCTTCTTGTCCTTCTTCTCTTTCTTTCCGGACTTTTCGGATGCTTCCTCCTCATTCTTTTCATCTTCTCCGGCGCTGTCGCCTTCACTCTCCGCGGTCTCTTCCGCGGCCTCGGTCTCCTTCGCCTCTACGTCTTCGGCTCCGGTTTCCTGCGCGTCACCCTCGAGTACCTTCTCCTCGGTATCCTGGGTGGCCTCTTTCTTCTTTGCCATGTCTTCTTCCTTCCTTAAGTGCCCCGGGGGCTATTCTTCTTTCCTGAACGCCTCAACCAAAGACGACTTAATCACCTTGAGGTTATCGACGACGTTCTCATAATCCATTCGCTTGGGTCCGACGATTCCTATCATGCCCTTCAAGTCCTCGCCCAGCTCGTAGGTGGCCGTTACCACGCTGCAATCCTTGAGCGACTCCACATGCGTCTCATCTCCGATGTAAACCCTTATGCCGGTCTCCTCGTCGCGCTCTCCCACCGACTCCGCAATGAGCTCATTGAGCCCCTCCTTATCCTCGAATGTGGTGATAAGGTCCGATGCCTTGGATGAATCCGCGAGCTCCGGGTACTTGAAGATGTTCGTGGTACCGCTGGTGTAGACCTGCAGGTCGTTATCCTCCTGTATGGCCATGACGATGAGATCGAGCACATCGCTGACCACTCCGGAGTGAATGCCGGCCTGTTCCTTCAGGCTCGAGATGGTGACCAGATTTATCTGATTAAGCGCCAGGCCGTTCAGCGAGGTGTTAAGCATGAGGTTAAGCTTAAGCACGCTCTCCGAATCGATGGGCTCCTTAAGGGTAATCATCTGGTTCTTCACCCTGTTCCCCTCGAGAACGATGACGGCCAGAAGCTGATCGTCGGATACCAGCGAAAGCTGTATGAACTTCAGCTTATTTCCCTGGGGCGCGGAGATGATGGTGGTATAATTCGTGTTCTCAGCAAGGGCCTTAACAGCCTGCTGGAGTGTCTTCTCCATCTTCTGCGTCTTCTCGATGACCATCTCCTTGATGTCAGCGATCTCCCTGTCCTTCTCGACGATAATGCTGTCCACATAGAAGCGATAGCCCTTATCAGAGGGGACACGTCCGGCCGAGGTATGCGGCTGCTCGATGTAGCCCATCTCCTCGAGATCGCTCATCTCGTTCCTGATGGTCGCCGAGCTCAATGAGAGCTCCGGGTCCTTGGAAATGGTCCTCGACCCCACCGGCTCACCGGTCTTCAGGTAATTGCGGATGATGATTTTCAGGATTTTGGTTTTTCTCTCGTCAAGTTCCTGTTCCATTGGCAATCTCCGTCTTCAGAGGTTCTTTTCGGGGTTTGTTAGCACTCAATAATTAAGAGTGCTAACTTATCTGTAAAATAAGATATCACTCTTAGAATGGAATGTCAAGGAATATCTTAAACCGGGAATCTCCCCAAAATTCTACAGGCAATAAAAAACCTGCCCGGGCTTTCGTCCGAACAGGGTAATGCATTCTTTCAATATAAAATTACATGGAGGCTACCTTCTCTTTAAGGATTTCCGCCGCCGGGTCGGGGTCAACCACGCCTACCAGCGCCTTATCCATGGGGCAGATATCGTCTCCCACACGATTCATAATCTTAGGTGTAAGCTCCTCATAGAAGGTGGAAATCCCGAATGTGTCCAGGATATCTCTCCCCTCACGGCTCATGGTCTTCGCCCATACGCCCTTGACGTTGAGCTTAACATAGAGAAAGGCCGCCGCTCTTCCGACCACCTTATCTGCCGCGGAATAACCGGAATAGTCCTTATCATCGTTCAAATAGCCCACGAGAGGCTTTATGCCGTCCTCCGTACTGGTTACGACGTCCTCTCCGTTAACGAGGACACAGGTGTAATCACCCTTATTAAATAAAGTCTTAGCCGTCTGAATATTATTCATCTCTATCCACGCTCCTAGCCACGAAATACATTACAAGAGGTATGGTCACCCACTGAATCAACAGTCCGGGAAGACCCGTCTTAATGCTCGTCAACGCCGTAATCGGGGGAATCTGCGTGGAGAAGCCGTAGAATCCGATAAGGAGAGCCACGGCCCTGATTGCGCGTCCGCCGATCTGCGCAATGAGTAACTTCACGATGGTGGGAATGTTCTTATCAGAGAGCGCACCGGATATCAATCCGTATGACGCCAGCTCTATCATCATAAATGGCAGCATCGCATATGCGGGCATGCCTGTAAGAAGGCAGCTTACCAGCGGTGCCAGAAGGCCTGCTATGCCTCCCACATAGGTGCCGGCCAGAAGGCCGACTGCAAAGATGGCGATGTGCATGGGGAGGAATGTCTCGCCGAGTGCCGTTCCCACTCCCAGAAGCCTGCCGGCCACGTGGAAAAGCTGCGGCAATGCCACGGCCATAACGATGGCGCCGACCGTAGCCACGGTGCGGGTCTTCATCGTCGTAAAAATCAGTGTATTGTTAACTACTGCTGTCTTAGTCATACTCTTCTCCTTAGGTCATAAATATCGTTTCCGGGACTAAACGCCCTTCTATATCAATATAACGAATTTAAGACCACTATGCAATAAAAACCCCCTCCGGAATGACTCCGGAGGGGGAAGAATCTTTCGCATACCCGCGAGTGTCACTCGCCGGCAGGTCTGTCATATCCGGTAAGAATTACTTCTTAACCTTGATGATACTAACCTTCTTGCCGGCCTTCTTAACGGCCTTCTTGAACAGCTTCTTAATCTTCTTGGACTTAACTACAACCTTCTTGAGCTTCTTATCGCCCTTAAGTGCAGTCTTAGCCACCGATTTAAGGCTCTTAGCGTTAACCTTAAGGGTCTTAAGCTTCTTAGCACCTGCAAGCGCCTTGCCC
>JAILAS010000104.1 GCA_024681495.1 Eubacterium sp.
CTAAGTCCGATCCCATGTCGTTTATCAACGGCATCGGTAAGAACGGTGAAGAGCTTATATCTTTGCTTGATTTGGTGAAGATTATAGGCGAGAAGGAGCTCGGTTAGTTTAGATTAGGATTTTGGAGGCAGACATGGCGCAGGATAGTTCTCTGACAAACATCAATGATATGTATTGTGATGTGCTTCGCGAGATTGGTAATATCGGTGCGGGCAACGCTACGACGGCAGTGGCTAACATGGTTAATCTACGTCTGGATATGCAGGTACCGCAGGTGCGCTTGATGACACTTCAGGAATTACCCGCGGCTTTGGGAAACGAGGAAGAGCTGATTTGCGGCATTTATCTCGAGGTCATGAACGACATCGAGGGCAGCATGATGTTCATGGTTGATATGCATTCGGCCAGATTCTTCGTCGATAAGCTTATGGGTACTGACGATCCCGAAAACTTCGATTTCTCGGAGATGGAATTGTCGGCACTTAAGGAAATCGGTAACATAATCGCAGCCTCGTATCTGTCTGCGGTTGCTTCGCTCACAAACCTCGTAATTTCCCCGTCGGTGCCTTACCTGGCGGTGGATATGGCGGCTGCTATTTTAAGCGTTCCGGCCACAGAGTTTGGTGTATACGGCGACAATGCGCTGATGATTGAGACCCATTTCGGAGATGACTTTAATCTCAACGGTTATTTCATCCTGATGCCGGATATCGATTCCTATGAGAAAATCTTAAAATCACTTGGTATTACAATGTAGGGGAGTTCATTATAGATGGGTAATATGTTCAAAATCGGTATTGCTGATTTGAATGTCTGCAAAGCTCCTGATGCGATCACTACCCTGGGATTGGGTTCGTGTGTCGGTGTGGCACTTTACGACAAGACTACTAAGACGGCAGGGCTGGTTCATGTCATGCTGCCGGACAGTACTGCAATCAGAAATAGTTCCAATGCTGCTAAGTTTGCTGACACGGGCGTCGATGAGCTCGTGAAGCAGATGCTTGCGATGGGCATAAATAAGCGCAATCTTGTGGCCAAGATTGCAGGCGGAGCCAAGATGTTCTCTTTCTCGGATAAGTCCAAGGTTGGAAACGTAGGTGAGAGAAATGTTCAGGCTGTAAAAGAGCGTCTGAAGATGCACGGGATTCGGTTGATTGCCGAAGACACCGGTCTCGATTACGGTCGGACCGTTGAGATTTATGCCGACAGCGGAGACTATCACATCAAAGCAGTAGGTAAGACCGAGAAAGTTATCTGAAGCAATATGAACACAAAAAATATACCGGCGCTGGTTATGTTATTAGCCGGCGCCATTGCAAGTTTAATAATGCTGACAAAGGGATTGAGTAACATTCAATTCCTTTGCACATTACTAATTGTTTTAATCGTCTTTTACGTATTGGGTACGGTTATCAAGGTTATCCTCGACAGAAACATCGGTGAAATGAAGAAGGATGAAGAAACCGTTGAGGGCGAGGACGATTTGGACGAAAACAAAGAGAATATCGACACTACTGCAGCGGGAGACGGAGAGGCGAATCCCGAATCCGCCGAGGAAGAAGGCTTTTCTCCTGAGGAGTCGGGAGATGAAGGCGAGTAGTATTGATTCTCGTCAACGATCTTAATTTGAATGTCGCATGGGGGTTTAGTGCGAGGATAAGGTTATGGGAAATACGGAAACAGACAATTTATGGAAAGAATATACAGCGAATCCTACCAAGGATAACAGGGAGAAGATTATTCTTCAATACGCTCCGCTGGTTAAGATAGTTGCCGGTAAGCTCTGTATGTACCTTGGCGGAAACGTCGAATACGATGATCTGGTCAGCTACGGTGTTTTCGGTCTCATAGATGCAATTGATAAGTTTAATTTAAAAAGGGATGTAAAATTCGAGACATATGCATCATTGCGAATCAGAGGAGCTATACTCGATCAGATTCGTAAGATGGACTGGATACCTAGGACCGTTCGCCAAAGACAAAAGAAGATAGACGAGGCCATTGCCAATATCGAGGCCCGTACCGGACGCGTTGCCACTGACGAAGACATCGCGGCCGAGCTTGAGATAAGCGACGATGAGCTGCACAAATGGCAGTCGCAGCTGAAGGTGACCAACGTCGTTTCTCTTAACGAATTCATTGAACAGGGGAATGAGCCTAAAGAGGCAGCGCATACTTCCGGCAGATTTGATTCTCCCGAAACCGTTATTGAGCAGAATGAGCTCAAGGAAAAGTTGGCGGAGACTCTGGAGAAGCTTACCGAGAAGGAGCGGAAGGTTATTCTACTATATTACTACGAGGATATGACATTAAAAGAGATCAGCAAGGTCTTTGAAGTCTCCGAATCGAGGATTTCTCAGCTGCACACTAAGGCTTTACAGAAGATGAAGCAGCAGATGGGAGATTATATGGAGGTCTTCCGGGTCTGATTTCTGCTAGAGGGGTTAGAAGGGATGAATGGATATTTTCAGTTAGATATTAGGCCGGATGGGACCTATATGGTCTTTTATCCGCCCACTGATGACGGGGCACCTGTGTCGTATGATGAGGTTACCCGTTATTTGCGTGATATTGGAATCCCCGATTTCGATTCCAAAGCCCTATCCTCCCTATTGGGGTGTGAGGAGGAGAAGGCCGTGAAGATTTATAAGTCCCGGCCTTATGAAGAGGCGGGGAGGGGCGATTACGACAGACAGCCCGACAATATGTCTGTCATTGCCAGGTTTTATCCGCCGTCTAAAAACGGAAGCGCCATGACCAAGGGTGACATCATCGAGGGACTAAGAAGGGAGCGCATTCGTTACGGCATTCAGGAGGATGTCATTTCTGACTTCCTCGAAAATCCTAAGTACTGCACTGATTATATCATTGCCAAGGGCGATGAGATGGTACGCGGAACGGAAGGGCACATAGATTACTTCTTCGAGACCGAGAAGAACCTCGCTCCGAAGCTGAATCCCGACGGAACCGTTAACTACCATGAGCTCAACATGATTTCCCTGGTCAAAGAGGGAGAGCTCCTCGCCAAGCTGACTCCGCCCGTGGACGGAAAGGCGGGTGTCAATGTGTTTGGGGAGAAGATTAAGCCCCCCGCAGTTAAGAAGATTGCACTCAAGTACGGCCGGAACATCGAAATCAACGAGGATCAGACGGAGATTCGTTCGACGGTGGAGGGGCATGTCGCGCTGGTGAAGGGGCAGGTGTTCGTTTCTGACATATACATTGTTCCCGCGAACGTGGATAACTCCATCGGAGACATTGACTACAACGGCTCCGTCGAGGTGAAGGGAAATGTCAATTCGGGCTTTACGGTTAAGGCCGGTGGTGATATAGTTGTAAACGGCATTGTCGAGGGCGCGACCCTTAGGGCCGGAGGCAAGATCGTCGTTAAGGCCGGGATTCACGGCATGAACAAGGCGCTTCTGGTGGCCGGATCCTCCGTGACTGTCAAGTTTATCGAGAGTGCCGAAGTATATTCCGATGAGAGTATTAACGCCGATTCCATTATGCACAGCAACGTATCCGCCAAGTACGAGGTCCGCGTGCTGGGAAATAAGGGTTTCATCTCCGGCGGAACCGTGAGGGCCGGCTCTAAGGTTATTACCAGGACCCTCGGATCGGAGATGGGGGCTTCGACGAAGGTCGAGGTCGGCATCAGCGCCAAAAAGAAAAAGCAGATGAGGGATCTCGAGGTTCGCAAGAAGGATCTTGAGGCCAATAAGAACAAGATCGAGCCCACCATCACCGGCATTGGAGAGAAGGTTGCCAGGGGACTCGTTCTTCCGGAGGATAAGCTCGCTTTCCTTAAGAATCTAGCCGTGGCCTATCAGGACGTTAAGCGCCAGATAGAAGAAGCCGATGAAGAATATGAAGGACTGTTGGAGGAATATAACCTCGCGGAACACGCTTGTGTCGAAGTTAACGGTGATGCGTTCCCGGGCTGCATGATTGTCGTCTCGGACGCTCAAAAGTCATTGACAGATAAGAGATCAAGCAGTAGATTCATTAAAGAGGGAGTCGATGTAAAAATCGAGATTTTATGACATAACGTAGTTCGTTTTGAAAAGGAGAAGTCGTTATGGCAGCTATTACTTCTATCGATATCAACAACGGCGTTACGATGCGCGCTCAGGACATGAGCATTATCAAGGCCAACGAGGATGCCCGCCCTCACGTTGAGCAGTTCGATCTTCAGATGGCTCTGGATCGGGAGCACGAGGAAAACCTCAGCAAGATTCAGGAACAGGCTGACATCGAGAAGGAGAATTTCCGCTTCGATGCCAAGGAAGAAGGCGGCGGCGCTTACTCGAATCAGGAGAGAAAGAAAAAGAAGAAAGAAGATGAAGAATCCGAGGGGAGTTTTTCTCTCAAGAACCCTTCGGGATCCTTTGACATTACCATCTAGAACAGGAAATCGATATGACAGGATTGGAGATTGCCCTTATCGTTGTTGCGGTTATTTTTGTGCTGGGCAGTTTTATGATAACCGAGAAACTGTCTCCCGGTGAGATCGACGATTTGTCGCGTCTTTCCAGAGACGAGCTTAGCCGAATTGTCGAGAACAGCTATTCCGACGCCAAGGAAAAAATCGGTAACAGAATCGAAGACGAGCTCGATGAATCCGTCGAGACCATCCGCAGACGGATGGAAATCGAGTCGAATGATACCATCAAACAAATGGACGAATACTCCAAAGAGGTGATGGAGTCTCTTCATAAGACCCACACCGAGGTTATGTTCCTCTACAGCATGCTTGAAGATAAGGAAGAGGAGCTTAAGAAGTCTGTCTCAAACGCCATGGTTCTTCTCCAGAAGCTCAACGAGAAGTCCGAGGGCTTTTCTGCGGATGCTTCGGCTGCGGCGCCCTCCGTGGAGGCCGCCAATCAGGCTCGAAAGTCACCCGTTCCCGATCCCGAGGCTTCTGATAAGGTGTCGTTCCGACAGGAGGCACGCACTCAGGCCAAAGTTATGGCGGAGAACGCACCTGCACATAAGCCCGTTCCCGCGACCGTTCCCGATCAGTCCGGGCAGGCCGAAGAGCCCGCCAGAGAAAGGGCGTCCAGGGAGGATATACTTGAGAGACACAGGCTCGGCCTTACGGTCATCGATATTGCCAGGGAGCTCGGACTGGGTAAGGGCGAGGTTCAGCTCGTCATCGATCTTTACGAAGGAGATAAGCGTTGAAGTTTAAATATTATCTCAGAGGTATAGGGATAGGAATTCTCTGCGCCACCCTGATCTGCATGGTCGGGATTTCGGTAAACGGAGGGCTACTCACCGATGAGAATGCGATAAAAAGGGCGGAAGAGCTCGGTTATACTGCGCCTGAATCTTCTGACGCAACGGGGAATTCTTCCGACGGGATGACCGTGGAGGAGTATGTCGCCTCGGCTACCGGGGACTCCGCTCTCACGGGCAGCGGTTCCGACACGGTTACGGTAACGGATTCCACCGCCGGGGCGGATTCCGATTCCGACAACACTTCTTCGAAGTCCGATAGCGACTCCGACTCGTCTGACGAAGACAGTGACTCCAATGTCACCGAGACTACCGGAGGCTCTTCGGAAGAGGTGGCCAGGGGCAATGTCAGCAAGGCGACCATCACCATAAAGGGCAACGACGACTCCGTGGACGTTGCGGACAGGCTCGAGGATGCCGGAATTGTCGAGAGTGCATCCGAGTTTGACGCATACCTGGTTAGCAACGGATATGACACCAAATTGTCGCCCGGTACTTACGAGGTGACTTCCGATATGAGCTTCAGCGAGATTGTCGACGCATTGTTCAATTAGGCGCTCGAAATGTTTCGTATATTGTGACCGGAATCGTAGTGGTTCCGGTCTTTCTTATTCAATGCATATATTTCTTGCAATCCATCAGTACTTGTGATAAAATATCAAAGCTTGTGAAAAAGCCTCATGGGCTTTTTTGCGTGTAACACATCAGTCACATATGCTGACCGAGAAACCTTGTGCCTATGGTGGTTTTAAGGGCGGACGCATATGGAAGTTTTAACAAAACGGAGGAAATAAAAATGGGCGTAGTTTCAATGAAACAGTTACTGGAAGCCGGCGTACACTTCGGTCATCAGACCAGAAGATGGAACCCCAAAATGGCTCCCTACATCTTCACCGAGCGTAACGGCATCTACATCATCGATCTTCAGCAGACCGTTGGCATGATTGACGATGCTTATAAGGCTGTATTCGACATCGCTGCTGAGGGCGGTACCGTTCTTTTCGTTGGTACCAAGAAGCAGGCTGCCGACACTGTTGCCGCTGAGGCAATGCGCTGCGGTATGTATTATGTAAACGAGAGATGGCTTGGCGGTATGCTTACCAACTTCAAGACCATTCGCAGCCGTATCGAGCGTCTCAAGGCTATCGAGCGCATGGAGGCAGACGGCACTTTCGATGTACTTCCCAAGAAGGAAGTTATCGCACTTCGCAAGGAGATGGATAAGCTTCAGAGAAACCTTGGCGGAATCAAGGAGATGAAGAAGCTTCCCGATGCCATCTTCATCGTAGACCCCAAGAAGGAGAGAATCTGCGTACACGAGGCTCACACTCTGGGTATCCCCCTCATCGGTATCGCCGACACCAACTGCGATCCCGAGGAGCTTGACTACATCATCCCCGGAAACGATGACGCTATCCGTGCCGTACGTCTGATCGTATCCACCATGGCTGACGCCGTTATCGAGGCTAACCAGGGCGAGATCTTCGAAGAGGGCGCTGAGGCAGAGGCTGAGGTAGAAGAGGCAGCTGCTGAGGAGGCTTCCGAGGAGTAAGATTCGGAGATAAAAGTCATTTGACTTTGTTACATATTGATTTCGTTTATATAAAGGAGAAATAACTCATGGCAATAACCGCTGCAATGGTAAAAGAGTTGCGTGAAATGACCGGTGCCGGAATGATGGATTGCAAGAAGGCACTTACAGAGACTGACGGCGACATGGATGCCGCTGTTGAGGAGCTTAGGAAGAAGGGTGCTGCCAAGGCTGAGAAGAAGGCCAGCCGTATTGCTGCCGAGGGTCTTTGCAAGATCGTAAGCGATGGCGATAAGAAGGCTGCAGTAGTAGAGGTTAACTCTGAGACCGACTTCGTTGCTAAGAACGAGAAGTTCCAGACTTACGTTGAGGAAGTGGCTAATCAGGCGCTTAACAGCGACGCTGCTGACATCGACGCATTCCTGGCCGAGAAGTGGGCTAAGGATACCTCCAAGACCGTTTCCGAGGAGCTCGTTTCCCAGATTGCTGTCATCGGAGAGAAGCTTTCCATCCGCAGATTCCAGAGGGTGGAGAACGCATCCGGCTGTGTAGTTACCTATACTCACGGCGGCGGCAGAATCGGCGTTATCGTATCCGCTGACGTGGCTACCGTTAACGACGACGTTAAGGAAGCGCTTACCAACGTAGCTATGCAGATCGCTGCACTGAACCCCAAGTTCATCAGCGAGGCTGATATCTCTTCCGACTATATCGAGCACGAGAAGAAGATTCTTCTTGAGCAGATTATGAACGATCCCAAGGAGTCTCAGAAGCCTGAGAAGGTTATCCAGGGAATGATAACCGGTCGTGTTAAGAAGGAGCTTAAGGAAGTTTGCCTCATGGATCAGGTTTACGTTAAGGCCGAGGATGGCAAGCAGAGCGTAGAGAAGTACCTCGAGCAGGTTTCCAAGCAGGTTGGCGAGAGCATCACCATCAAGGAGTTCGTTCGTTTCGAGACCGGTGAGGGTATCGAGAAGAAGGATGAGGACTTTGCTGCAGAGGTTGCGGCTCAGCTTCAGTAATAGTTAAAAATTCTTTTAAAAATCAAGGAGTGTCGCGTCATGCGGCATTCCTTTTTTATTGCTAAATTTTAGCTGAAATTCCCGCTTTGAGTTTGTTCCTATTTGACTAAAAGTATGATACAATACCTATGTTTGATTTTAATCATATTTAGAGTAATGGAGGGTTGAAAGCGCTATGGACAGCGCCGATCTCAAAAGGCAACGCGAGCGTAAAATGCGTGTCGCTCGCATGAAAAGAAATATAATAGTTTTTGTTATTGGATTGTTGTTGACTCTGGTCGGGCTCTGTATAGCTCTCTGCGTACTGATGTTTCAGCAGAGCGCCAGGATTGACAGGCTTGAGGAGATGATAAACAGCGTGGCATCGTCGGACGCCACGGTTACCGGGGAGTCGTCGGACAGCGCGGGCGGAAGCACGGTGCTGGCCGCGGATAACACGACGGAGAGTGGCGACGCCGGTGATATTGTATACGGTGTGAATGCCCATCAGGACATATACCTCACTTTTGACGACGGCCCGAGTGATAATACAGAGGCGATTTTGGATATTCTCGATCAATACGACGTCAAGGCGACTTTTTTTGTAATCGGATCCAAGGAAAAGAAGTATAAGAAGCTCTACAAGGAGATAGTGGAAAGAGGGCACACCATCGGGATGCACTCGTACACGCATAAGTACAGTTCACTGTACGATTCTGTGGAGTCTTTTGCGGCTGAGATAACCAAGGAGCAGGACCTTATTGAGAAGGTCACCGGCTTGCGCCCCTGGCTCTTCAGGTTTCCCGGCGGCAGCTCTAACGACGTTAGTAACGCCGACATGAACGACTTAATTTCGTATCTTAACGATTCCGGAATCACCTACTATGACTGGAACGTGGTCGGGGGAGATGCCACCAGTAAGAGCTATAACACCAAGGATGTTTTGAAGAGCGTTTCCAACGATATCGGAAAATATAAGACCGCGGTGATTCTGCTCCACGATGCGAATACGAAGACCGCCACGGTCGAGGCGCTTGGACCGCTTATAGAGATGCTCCTCGAAAGAGACGCGGACTTAAAGGCTATTGATGAGGATACTCCTCTTGTTCAGCATATAAGCTATGAATCAGTAGAATAAACATAATGTTACGGAGGTAGAAAATGAGTTTTTTCAAAGAATTCAAAGAGGATTTTGACGACGCGGTGGGCGAACTTATCCCCGATGCCGAGCTCGGTACTCTTGTGAGTGATGACGAGGATGTGATGGTGAACACCTTCGATTCGCTCGGAGATTCGAGTGATGAGAATTTAGGCGGATTGTTTGCCAGTGTGGCCAAGGAGGCGGAAGATGGCGAGGTTGCTTCGGATACTGAGGGGGCGGAAGATTCAGCGGCTTCTGAGGAAGTCACCGCTGCCGAAGATGTTGCTGAAGAGGCGGCTGAAGAAGCTTCGAAAGAAACTGTTTCTGAGGAAGTAGCCGCGGCTGAAGATTCTGTAGTTGATAATAAGGAGAACACCATGAGCGATGAATTTAACAGTACCAACGATGATGCACAGACGGTAGTGACCGGCGCAGCCGATCAGGAGGGCAGCCACTTCTATAACGAGCCCGTTAAGTTCGAGTCCAAGGACCCCATCGACATGGAGGCTATTTTCGGAGAGACTGAGAACGACGACGAGATGGCAGTTATCACCAAGGGCATGACCATTACCGGTGACCTTGAGTCTCTCGGTTCGGTAGAGGTTCGTGGCGTGATTAACGGTAACGTAAAGACAAACGGAAAGATGGTGATTTCCGGTAAGATTCGTGGAAATTCCACAGCCAAGGAGCTTTTTGCCGATTCCGCCCACATCAACGGTGAGATTCTTTCCGAGGGATCTGTTAAGATTGGAAATGGTTCTGTAGTGGTTGGTAATATCAATG
>JAILAS010000109.1 GCA_024681495.1 Eubacterium sp.
TCTTTTGCGGCCGGCGGATTGTGCGCCCCATCGATGTACAATGCGGCCCCCCGCGGCAAAATCCCGAGCCGCTCGAGCCTCCCCGGCGGCGCCTTAAATGTAAAAACATACTCCGGACTTCGCCCCGGGTTACAATCCGGCTTCGCCCCCGGCCTGTCCCCAAGCTCCCTGAATGACTCAGCTCCAAGCTTTTCCTTAAGTGCGCCGAATGCCGCAATGGCCGTCGCGGCGTTTATCACCTGGTATCGCGCGGGCGAGTCTATCTCGTAGCGCCTGCCCCCGTACGTGAAGGAGGTATGCATCGCTTCGTCTGATGCGTCCTGCGTCACCTCGACGGAAACGACGTCGTGCATCGCTTCATCGACGGGGGTGGTCTTAGTCCCTTCGCCCGCGGCGCTCTGCGTTATGTCAACCTGCACCGTGCCGGCGGACACATTGTCGGCGCGTGCCCTGATTACGGCCCCGACGGAAGCCTCCTGGGGGGCCGAAACCGCGATGCAGCCCGGCTTTATTATCCCCGCTTTATGGGTAGCTATCTCTTCAATCGTATCGCCGAGGAAGGACCTGTGCTCCACCCCGACAGGCGTAATCACGCTGACGAGCGGCGCGGCGATGATGTTAGTCGCGTCCAGAAGCCCCCCCATGCCGGCCTCGTAGATGGCGATATCGCACTCTTCCTTATAAAAATAAAGAAAGGCCGCGACCGTCTCCACCTCGAAGAGCGTGGGATGATATCCCTCTTCTTCGACCATTGCGGCGCAGGCCGACTCCACGGTCGAAAGGATATCCCAAAGCTCGTCGTCTCCTATAGAGTCGTCGCCTATCCTCCACATCTCGCGGTACTCGAAGACGGAGGGCGACGAGAATGTGCCGACCTTAAGCCCCGCATCCTGCAAAAGCTCGCCCAGAAACCGGGCGGTCGAGCCCTTTCCGTTCGTGCCGGAGATCTGCACACAAGGTGTTAGATCGCAGAGCCTGCCCGGAGCGCCGACCGCATCGGACACCCTGTCGCTAAGGGACGTGACAGCCTCAAGCCCCGGCTTAGAACCCAGATGCTTTAAGCCTTCGGTGTATTTTTCGATTCTCTCAGCCGATGTCATGTCCTAGTATCCCAGCTCCTTCGAATCGAGTATGATGGTGAACGGTCCGTCATTTAATAAGGAAACGGCCATGTCGGCCCCGAAGACTCCGGTCTGCATCTCTATGCCCTCTTTTTCGCCCAGCTCGACGCAGTATTCGTAGAGCTCATTGGCGTAGTCGGGGGAACCTGCCTTGGTGAAGGACGGCCTGTTTCCCTTGCGGCAGTCCGCGTAGAGCGTGAACTGCGAAACCATGAGGATGGCCCCTCCCACTGTCTTAAGATCCAGGTTCGTCTTGCCGAAGTCGTCCTCGAATATCCTCATTTTAATGAGCTTCGACATCATCCGCTCGGCTATCTCTCTGGTGTCGGAATCCTCCACGCCGACCAGGACCACGTAGCCCTTGCCGATGCGTCCGGAGACCTCGTCATTGGCGGTGCATACCGCCTTCCTTACTCTTTGAACCACAAATCTCATTTCGATATCCTCTCTTTATATGTAATGTCTTATCCGATTTCATTCCCTGTCGTCGTCCTTTTGGGCAAACCACTGCGGGAGAAGCTCGCAGAACCGGAGCGCCGCGTCGTTTTTAAGGTCCTTCCTCCTGGCCATGTACAGCGGATCACTGACGGGGATGTCCATGGTCAGGAACATGCTGTTAGAGCAGCTCCTGTCCCACTCGTGGGTAAACGTGTAGCCCAGTCCGCTCGAGACCTCCGCCAGTATGGTGTCGTGATTGGGAAGGAAGCTTAGCACGGGATCCGCGCCGAAGCGCTTGAGTATATTTACCTCCTTCTCGCCGTTCCTCCTGAGCACGGGATGCTCCTGTACGTATACCGGCTGGTTGGCGAAGTCGGAAATCTTCGGGATTTCCGAGTAGGCCACAGGATTGTTCCTGGAGTAAAGGATTTTGAAGTTGCTGTCGTATAGAAGCGTGTCAACTATACTCTTGCCCTGCCCCTTCAGCAGAAACTCGAAGAGAATCACGGCATCGAAGTACCCGTCGGAAAGATGCGGGATGAGCTGTCCGGGGCTCACCGACTCCATGGTCACGGATACGTTGGGATAGAGCTTCTCCCACCTGCGCATGAAGGGCATGACGTGACTGACAATGTCGAGGCCCTCTATTAGCCCCAACTTAACTTTTCCGCTCACGGCGTTGCTAAGGCTCTGCGCCTTGATAACGGCCTCCTCGTATTCCTTTATCTGCCTGGTGAAAAGCTCGTAGAACAGCTCGCCCGCCTCGGTGAGCTTTAAGTCCCTCTTCTTAGACCTGTCGAAGAGCGGGACCCCCACCTCCTTCTCGAGCAGCGATATCTGCTGGGACAGGGCGGACTGAGTCACGAAAAGACGGGATGATGCCTTGGTAAAGCTCATCCTCTCAGCCACTTCTATGAAATATTTTATCTTTCTTGTGTCCATATGTACAGTCTCCGTAATTATGTTATTAGTGAATACTAATATAATATATAGGCATATTCCGACTTGTCAAGAGTTTACGCGATTGCTATCATATATTGTAGCGGTTGTAGACCGCCCATAAGTACGTTTGACCATAACAGGTCTTGCTATTTGGGGGTATGAAACCATCAACGAAAGGGAGGTAAACGTAACTCATGAACAAGCAATTTTCACACGCTCTGTCACCCATCAGAGTAAACAGAAAGTTCTACAAGAACAGGATTTGTGTGGCACCTATCACACCCCACTCATCCAGTAATGGAGAACTTTATCCCAACGAGGCAGCTCTGGAGTACTTCGAGAGCCGCGCACGTACCGGCGCAGGCATGGTATGGTGTGCAGGCGCCAAGTTCGTAGACGTCTTCGACGACGGCGAGCACTGCACCTGGGACACAGAGACCTTCAATCATAAGAACGGTCTTAACATGTTGGCCGAGCGCATCCACGCTCATGGTGCTCTCGCAGGTATGGAGGCACACGGACTGACACCCGGATCATGGCGTCAGGGCCCGCCCATCACATGTTCAGACGGAAACCGTTTCATGCAGTCTCCGCCCATCGGCCAGGAGATGACCAAGGAGGAGATTAAGCGCTACGTAGAGGCTGAGGCCAAGATGTGTGCGAACCTTCAGGAAGTCGGCTTCGATGCCATCCTCTTCCACTTCGGACACCAGATTCCCATCGCTCAGTTCCTCTCTCCGCTCTCCAACCATCGTACGGACGAGTACGGCGGAAGCCTTGAGAACCGTTGCCGCATCTGCGTGGAGATTCTCGACGCATGTCGTGAGGCCACTCATGGAAGGATGATCTTCGAGGTCCGCATGAGCGCCACAGAGTTCTCCGAGGACGGCTACGACGTAGAGGAAGGTATCCGTATCGCCGAGATCCTTCAGGAGCACTGCGACATCATCCAGGCTTCCTGCGGACAGGTTACGGAGAAGTACATGACATGGACTCATCCCTGTCAGCATATGGAGGATCACCCGAACCTCTGGCTCGCAGAGAAGTTCAAGAAGTCCGGTAAGATTCACGTGCCCGTTACCGCAGTAGGCGGTCTCGAGAGCCTTCAGGCAGCAGAGGACGCCATTGCAGCAGGCAAGTGCGACTTCTTCGCCGTTGCCCGCCAGCTCATCGCAGATCCCAAGATGATCAAGAAGGCCATCGACGGAAAGGCAGATGACGTAACACCCTGTATCAAGTGCATGAGATGCCACGATTCGGACTGCTACGCTCACATCTTCCGCTGCGCCGTTAACCCGACCATCGGCTACGAGACCTGCGCCGAGAAGATGTTCCCCGCACAGCCCGAGAGGCTTAAGAACGTTGCAGTTATCGGCGGTGGCCCCGCAGGTATGAAGGCAGCCATCACAGCCTTCGACAGAGGCCATAAGGTAACTCTCTTCGAGGCCAAGGATTACCTCGGCGGAGCGCTCGACTTCTCCAAGTACGTCGAGTTCAAGTATGCTCTTTGCAGATATAAGGACTTCCTTATCAAGCAGATCCGCAAGCGCGACATCGTTGTTCACATGAACACCGAGGTTAAGCCCGCAGATCTCAACGGCAAGTTCGACGCCGTTATCATCGCAGTAGGTGCCGAGCCCGTAATGCTTCCCGTTGAGGGATACGACGTAAGCAACGGTATCATCGCCACTTCCGCTTACGGCCACGAGGGCGAGATCGGCGACAACATCGTCATCATCGGTGGCGGTCAGGTAGGTTGCGAGACCGCTCTTCACCTGGCAGACATGGGCAAGAAGGTCTCCATCATCGAGATGCAGAGCGGACTTTGCCCTGAGGCTTCCAAGACCTGCGCAGACGAGATTCGTATCTGCCTCGAGGAGAACGAGAACTTCACTCCCATCCTCGGTGCAGCCTGCAAGAAGGTTGAGAAGCACGCCGTTACCTATACTCAGGACGGACAGGATAAGACCGTTGAGGCCGATACCGTTATCCTCGCAGCCGGCATGAAGCCCAAGAGCGCACTCGCTGACAGCTTCATCATGGACTGCGACGTACCCGAGTGGTATGTAGTCGGTGACTGCGTAAACGCACGTACCGTAGAGCAGGCTACCGCAGAGGCTTACAACGCCGCAATGGAGCTGTAATCTTCCGCCCTTAGCCGAAGCTAAAACCAATAAACAAAAAAGCCTCGTAGGATTTGATACTCCTACGAGGCTTCTTTTATCTAAAATTTTACTTGCTGGCAATCAAAGCTTCTACTGCCTGCTGTGTGGAGCAGTTATGCTCGCTTCTGTATGCTACAACGTCCTCAGACTTAATTCCAAGAGCCTTGGCAGCGTTAATGAGTTCTCCAAAAACAAATCCATCATGATTAGGCATAATCTGTTCCTCCTTAGTTAATACTTAACTCAAGCGCACCTTTGGTGCATTTCCCTTTACGAGCTAATATTACAAAAGGATTTTACAAAACACAACTGCCACAATCAGATACTACTATCCGATTTGGTTATAATGGATTTTTTGCCTATGCGCCCATTGTTATAAAGAAACAGTAGGATAGATGCGCCGACAATTACGACATATCCGATGACGCTCCAGCCGTCCGGGAGCTCTCCTAGCACGAAAAATCCAAGCATCGCGGCAAAAATCAGCTGGGTGTAGTCGTAGATCGATATCTCCCGGGCCGGAGCCTTGACGTACGCCTGCGTTATGGTGAACTGTCCGCCGGTGGCCGCCAATCCGGCACAGACGAGACACGCGAGCTGGTAAGGGGTTAACATAACTCCGTCGACTATGCAGTACGGAATCGCCGCTGCCGTCGAAAACGCCGAAAAGAAAAACACGATGAACGGTCCTGCCACCCCCTGCTCTCCCAGCCTCCTGACGAAGGTGTAAGCCAGGCCGGCGCACATGCCGCCGCAGGCACCTATAAGAGCCGGCCACATCGTATCGGATGCCACCATCGTAATGAATCCGGGCTTCACTATGAAGACCGTGCCTACGAACGCCAGAAATACACAGAATCCCTGGAAGAACGTGAGCGTCTCCTTAAGTATGAGTACGGAGAAAACGAGCGCGAAGAACGGCGAAAGCTTATTCAGCATGGACGCGTCCGAGAGCTCGAGCTTCCCGAGCGCGTAGAAATTGCACCACATCCCGACGGTTCCGAAGGCAGCCCTCATGATAAGGCCGGGAAGCGTCTTCTTAGAAAGTCCGGTCGGCTTCCTGTCCCTGAGCAAAAGGACGCCGGATACGATGGCCGCCACCGCATTCCGAAAGAACGTCTTCTCGATGAAAGGCACATCCCCGCTCATCCTCACGAAGAGATTCATCAGCGCGAAGAAGAACGCGGATGCAATTATACAGATAATTCCTATGTTTCTGTCGCTTAACTTAACTCTGCTCATCCTGAAAATCGTATGCCTCTACCCTCACCTCCACGGACTTCATGCCGCGGAATTCGTTTATGAGGGGATAATAACAAAACTTAATCTTTTTAGTGCCGCGTCCCACCATAAGCTCGTCGAGGGCCTCCGCTCCGTACGCCTCCTCGTATCCCTCGAGGAATTCGCCCGCATCTTTAAACAGCAGTCCGCTCGTACGTTTCCCATCGGCCGTCAATATGACGAACTTCAGATACTGGCCCTGCTTGCCGATTCGGCGGGCCTGCACGAACACGGCGTCCTTCTGCGCGAAGACGGGCTTGGAATTGCCGTTTCCCGTGGGCTCAAGCACCTCCAGGTCGTCGATAAGCTTCCCGGTGATATATGAAACGGGCATGTTCACATCGATGACGCGGACCGGCATGAGGTCCTCGTCCGTAAGGGTCTCGTTCTCGTTCAGACGCCTGCGGAGCTCGTCCACATTGCTGCGCAGAAGGGAGAAGCCGGCAGCCATGGGATGACCTCCGAACTTCGTGAAAAGCTCCTTCACGCGGCTCATCTCCTCGAACATCGAGTATGCCTCTATGGAGCGGCCCGAGCCCTTCACCTCCTCGCCCCGTCCGGTAATGACGAGCGACGGCTTGTTGTACCTCTCGCGGAGCCTGCCGGCAATTATACCGGCGATGCTCTCGTGTATGTCGGGGAGGTGCACCACCAGCACGTGATCGGTCGCGTAGTCTCCGCCCTCTATCATCTCCACGGCGGCATCCACTCCCTGAGACGTCATGTCCTTTCGGTCGGAGTTTAGATCCACCAGCTCCCCGGCCAGCTCATAGGCACGGTCGCCATCTTCGGTGGACAGAAGCTCCATGGCCTTCATTGCGGAATCCAGCCTGCCCGTGGCGTTGACGCACGGACCGAGGACGAAACCGAAGTGATAGGCGTTAACCTTCTCGATGTCGTTAACATTGATGAGGGCCCGAAGGCCGGGGTTTTGGGTGTCGTTTATCCTCTCGAGGCCATACCTGACGATTATCCTGTTCTCGTCCTTAAGCTCCATCACGTCGCCCACCGTGGCGAACGCCGCGTTCTCGAGGAACTCGAGAGGCTCGTCCTTGTCGCGGCCCACACGCGCGTAGAGCACCTGCAGGACCTTCATGGCGACAACGGCCCCGCAAATTTCCGGGAAGGGATATCCGCAGTCCTCTCTCTTGGGATCGACGACGGCGTCCGCGGGCGGCAATATCTCCCGCTTCCCGTCAGGACCCTCCTCGAACGGCACCTCGTGGTGGTCGGTGACGATGACCGAAAGCCCTTTCTCCTTCGCATACGCGATCTCGCTGAAGGCCGCGATACCGTTGTCACAGGTGACGATGAGCTTTCTTCCGTCGTCGATGGCGTCGTCTATCAGCCCCATGCTGAGGCCGTAGCCGTCCGTAATCCTGTGAGGTATAGCGTAGTCCACATTGGCGCCCAGTTTGGAGAGACCGCGGTACAGGATGTAGGTAGAGTTCACGCCGTCGATATCGTAATCGCCGATAATGCGCGTGGGCGTGCCCTCGTCTATGGCCTTAACCATGATGTCACAAGCCTTGTCAACGTCAGCAAGGAGCCCCGGATCGTAAAGATCCGAAAGGCTCCCGTTAAGATATTTATCCAGTCCGTCGGGATCAACACCTCTGTTGATGATGACCCTGACGACGACCGGATCTATATTATATTTTTTAGCAAGTCCGAAGAAATCTGCATTTTTGCAGCGGACCATCCACTTCTCTCTCATGGAATGTTACGCCTCCCGGCGATTAATCTGAGGCCTGTCTTACTCTGCGTCTCCCGAAGCGTCGGACTCGGAAACGTAAGTGATGTTGGCTGCAGCCTTGATCTGATTCCACATCTCAAGGTTAAGAGCTGCATCGTTGAAGTCTTCCTCTCCGATTTCGGTAATGAAAGAATCAACGTCCTCGTATCCGTACGCACTGAGGAACTCGTCGACGTCACTGTAACCATAGTACTCGATGTAGTCGAGCATGAACGCGTCGACCATCTCGTCGGTGAGCTCAAGCCCCATGTCCTGAACAATGGCCTCTCTGATGAGCATCTGAGGAACGTAGGAAGAGGTAAGCTCTTCTACCATTGCCTCCTTATATGCGTCTGCGGATTCATATCCGTAGTAGTTCTGAATAAATGTATCGAGGTCCATGCCGTAGTAGGAAGCGTACTCCTCCTGAGTTGCCATATAAACCTCTGCGTAGTAGTCAACGAGGCCCTCGGGAAGGGTGTCGCTAACGGTGCAGTTCGCATATACCTGAGACTCGATGGCGGAAGAAACGCCGTCGTCGGTATCCTGCTCAGCCGTGGCCTTAACCTGCTCCCAGATGTACTCGTCATAATCTGCGGTGGTGGTGTACTCGCCGTCGGTGTACTCCTCTACGAAGTCATCGGTGTACTCGGGAACCGTCTCCTCATCCTCGAGGATGTAGTTTACGGTTACGGTGAAGACTGCGTCTTTACC
>JAILAS010000115.1 GCA_024681495.1 Eubacterium sp.
TCCGTAATCCATTTCGTCATAACCCTAAAAAACCTTTAGTTATGCGGCTTACCACTTGCCCGACGACTCTCCGGAATCCACCAGCTCCTGGTTCTTAACAGAGAGCCTGGCGCCGGGTGCGACCGACCTCGTGATGAAGCAGTTACCGCCTATCACGGCGCCCTTTCCTATCACGGTGTCTCCACCCAGGATGGACGCCCCGGAGTACACCGTAACGTCGTCCTCAATGGTGGGATGTCTCTTGACGTTGTTGAGGCTCCTGCCGCCCTTCGTGGAAAGCGCTCCTAGGGTGACTCCCTGGTAGATCTTCACATTGTCGCCGATGGTGGTCGTCTCTCCTATTACAATGCCCGTGCCGTGGTCGATGAAGAAGTACTTGCCGACCGTGGCGCCCGGGTTTATGTCGATACCGGTCTGAGAATGAGCGTGCTCAGTCATGATTCGCGGAATCAGAGGCACCTGAAGCTCGTAGAGCTCGTGCGCAATCCTGTAAACGAGGATGGCGTAAAGGCCCGGATAGGAAAAAATAATTTCATCCTTATTAAAGGCCGCAGGATCTCCGTCAAACGAAGCCTGAACGTCGGTCTCTATGTACTCCCTGATCCTCGGAATTCTGGAAAGGAACTCGAACGAGAGCTCCTCCGCCTTGGTCGAGAGCTCCTCGTCCGAAGCGCTCTTATATTTCTCGTCGTACTTGAGGACGATCACTATCTGCCTTATCAGATGGAAGATGATGTCCTCGAGCTGCATGGATATGTCGTTTCGAAGCGTATACACCTTAAACGCACGGTTCTTAAAGAATCCGGGGAAGATGATGCGCTGCAGCTTCTCGAGTATATCGACGATGGTCTTCTTATCGGGATGGTCGAACGAGTCCACCTTGTCGATATCCTTGCCGCCGTTGTAATCGTTGAGGTACTGGTCCACCAGCTCGTCGATATGTTCCTGAAATCTATGTGCCATTATTTTATCCTTCGTCTTTCTGTCGTTTTATACGCCCGACGTGTCGGTGTCGAGCTCGAACCAGAACTCCACGCCGTCCTCGTGATTAAGAACGCCGTAATCCTGGTGGAACGCCTCCATTATAGCCTTAACTATCGAAAGTCCTATTCCGCTGCCGCCGTACTGACGGGAGTGCGATTTATCCACCTTGTAGAACTTCTCCCAGAGGCGCGCGAGGTCTTCGTCCGGAATGGGCGTACCCGTGTTAAACACTCCCACCCTGACCGTTTTCTCCTTCTGGTCAAGCTTAATCTCGATGCGGCTCGCGCCGCCAATGTGGTGAATCGCGTTACTCATGTAATTGGTGAGGACTTCCTCGACCTTATATTCATCAGCCCAAACGTAAACGGGCCTGGCGGAGTCGAAATCCACGGTTATCGAGTCGCGCTCGAGCATAATGCTCATGGAGCTCACCACGGATGAAATGAGGGCTGTAAGATCGAACCTCTCCATGGTAATCTCGTTGGCGCCGAACTCGAGCTGGTTGAGGGTAAGAAGCTTCTTAACCATGCGGTTCATCTTATCCGCCTCGTCCATGATGACGTCGCAGTAGAACTCGCGGCTTTCGGCATCGTCGCTCACGCTCTCCTTAAGTCCCTCCGCATATCCCTGAATCAGGGCAATGGGAGTCTTAAGCTCATGGGAGACGTTGGACAAGAAGTCCGTCCTCATCATCTCTATCTGCTCCTTGCGGTCGAGGTCGAGCTTCATCTCGTTGTTGGCCGTCTTGAGCTCTCCCACGGTCTTTTCCAGAGCCTCGGACAGCTCGTTCATACACATCCCGAGCTGGTTGATTTCATCGTTCCTCTTCCGGTCGGGGACGTACCTGGCGTTAAAGTCCAGGTCGGCCATCTGCCTGGAAATGTCGGCCATCTCCATGATAGGCCGGGTAATCCTGCGGGTCACTAGATATATGACAATGGCGCCGAGGATAATGCAGATAACGCACACCACGGCCGTAAACTGAATCGATATGCTGGCGCTCTCCTGCAGGCTCTCCATGGCCACCCGCATCATCACCATCGTATCGGAGTCCAGATTGCCGACCAGAGCGAGGAATTCGCCCGTGTTCCGCATGCCGTCGCTGACGCGCTCAATGGTGTAGTTGGAATTCTCCTCTATCACCTCGATGTGGCTCTTATCGCCGAAGAGGGTGAACTGGAACTGATCCAGGAGGACATCATCCCCTGCACCGGTGGAATAAATGACCTCACTGGCCGAGTTCACGACGATGGCCGCCAGATCGTTACGCGTGGCGATTTTCTCCATCGACTGCGCAAAGTCGTCGCTGTCGAGCTCGTCGTTCTCGTTCGCCTCAATGAATTTGTTGAAGGTCGTCTCGAGGATGTTTTCCTTCCTGAACAGATACGCCCTGTTCAGCAGCAACCCGTTGGCAATGAGAATAGACACCATCATGAACGCCAGAAGCGACACGAAGATGACTGTTATTTCCGTCCTCAGAGACCTCCGGGGACGATTGTTATTATTAACTTTAGGGGTGTTTTCGCTATTAGCCATTCAATGAACTCTCCGGATTATCCTAGGCCTCGAACTTATATCCCATGCCCCAGATAGTCTTAATGCAGCTGCCCTTTTCGCCCATTTTATTGCGGAGTTTCTTAACATGGGTGTCGATGGTACGCGCATCTCCGAAATAATCGTAGTTCCAGACGGCATTCAGTATCTTCTCCCTGGAGAGCGCAATGCCGCTGTTCTCCATGAAGTAGGTGAGAAGCTCGAACTCCTTGAAGCTGAGGTCTATGCTCTCGCCGTCGATATCCACGCTGTGGGCGTTTTTGTCGAGGGTGATGCCTCCGCCCTGGAGGATGTCGTCGCCGGAAACGGTGCCGGTGCGGCGAAGAATCGCCTGCACGCGGGCCATAAGAATCTTCGGTGAAAACGGCTTGGCGATGAACTCGTCCACGCCCAGCTCGAAGCCCTTGAGCTCATCCTTCTCGGAATCCCTGGCGGTGAGCATTATGATGGGCACCTTGGAGTACTCGCGAATCTCGCGGCACACGTCCCAACCGTCCATCTTGGGCATCATTACGTCCAGTATAATGAGGGAAATGTCCTGATTCTCATAGAACACGTCCACGGCCTGCTCGCCGTCCTCGGCTTCGAAAACCTTATATCCCTCTTTAACGAGGAAGTCCCTGACGAGCTTCCTCATCCTCAATTCATCGTCGACAACTAATATTTTTAATGACTCCATAATACTCACTCTCCTTATCTGTCGGTGGCATCAAAACTGTCCAGTCCGTATTTTTCCTCGTATTCTTTGATAGCAGCCTCGCGCTCCTCAAGCTCGCTCTCCCACGCCTCGTACTTATCGATCAGCTGGCTCTCGTAGTTGAGAATGGTGGTGCTGTTCGTGGAAGCGGCGATTATCATCATGGCCACCACAGCTATCGCCAGAATTATGTTAACCACAAGACTGGCCCGGAATCTTCCCTTATACTCGACGTGCCGGGCGACCTCAGCCACCTCGTCCACCTTCTTCTCCCGGCGGGACTTTTTGCGTGGCTTCTTCGGCTCTGCGTCCTCCCTTTCGGGAACGGTCCTGCCCGCGTCTATGGGAGCAATCATGTCGTCGGGAATGTATGGAATTTCCCTGATGCTGTCCTGCAGGTCACGAAGGAACCTGATGCCGATAGGGGTCTCAAAAAGGCCCTGCTCAAGGGTCTTGTTGTAGATCTGTACCAGCTTCTCAGGGTCGTCCAGGTCCACCTTTTCCCGAAGGTATCTGACTCCGTCATACTCCTTCTGGGCACGCTCGGCGTCCCTGCGATTATGAAAGACGAAACCGTCTATTATGTAATCGTGTTCCTTCTCCATATCCAATAATTATATATGTATCCCGCGCCGTTTGCAACGAACTGTTGCGCTGAAAAAAAAATTAATGTAGAATGTCATTTGCGCGTAGGATACGTGATCGCCGGCGCAAGTGTCGAAAGACCGCGTCGGAGGAAAGTCCGGGCTTCACAGGGCAAGGATGCCGGATAACGTCCGGCGGAGGCAACTCCCGGGATAGTGCAACAGAAATGTACCGCCGGCCACCGGCCGGTAAGGGTGGAAGGGCAGTGTAAGAGACTACCGCCCGTCCGGTAACGGGCGGGGCATATGTAAACCCCATCCGAAGCAAGGCCGAAGAGGAGCACATGGCGGCCCGTCAGCTCCAGGTAGGTCGCTTGAACGCCCCGGCGACGGGTGCGTCAGAAAGATGATCACGCTAGACAGAACCCGGCTTATCGTCCTGGGCGCATTGACAAAAACAGCGTCTTCCCGCGGGAAGACGCTTTAA
>JAILAS010000134.1 GCA_024681495.1 Eubacterium sp.
ACAGCGCGGGATTGCGAATACGGGTGGCGATTGCGAGAGTGCGAAGCACGGAGCAATCGGCTTATTTTTAATGTAGCGAGATGAGCGCAGGGAGCCGAAGGCTTCCCTGATGCTCCTGTATGAGCAGGTTTCCGAAGGAAACCGCGAATACGGAGTTCTGATTTTTAGTGGTTAATTTGGCTACCAAACCCGTATGAGCAAGGAGCGATGTCGAAGACAGCGCGGGATTGCGAATACGGGTGGCGATTGCGAGAGTGCGAAGCACGGAGCAATCGGCTTATTTTTAGTTGTATATTCTTCTACCAAACCAAAACCCCGCGGGCCCAAACCCGCGGGATTTCAGTACCATTTCTTCTTGCCAAAACCAGCTGTCTTTCCAATACTGTACTTTGACTTCGCCTTCTCCTGTCCGCTGTGGAAAGTCGAAAGCATGCTCGGGTTCGTCGATCCGGCCAGGCGCTTCTTACGCTCCTCTGCCACCGTCTCACGAATGTCTGACAGCTTGTCCATTAGTTCTCTCGCATCATAGGAATTCGCCTTTTTATAAGATCCCATATGCATTCCACCTTTCTTCGGGAAACACCGGCTGATGTCTCTGTCGGAAAACCTGCCTGAGAATTACCCCGTTACTTCTACATCTTATATCGGCGATACACGATGTTTTCTTAACAGTATTATAAACCATAACAGGTGGATTTACAACGCTTTACGCGCCCTACTCCTCGCTCGAGCCCGTCAGCTTCTCGTACTTTTTCTCGGCCGCAGTCAGCTTCGAGTAGTTGGTGACCTTCTTCTTCTGCTTGGCGCTGAGGGCGTTATAAGCGCTTCTCGCCTTCTTTATCGCGGAACCGCTGTCCTCGGTCACCTCTCCTATGTTGCTGATAAGGTTGATGACCTTGGTTACTTCCTTGGCCGACTTCTGAATCTTGGCGTATGACTTCTCCGCAGCCGTAAGCGTGCTGTAGTTGCTTACGTAGCTCTTGGCCGTAGAACTGAGGGCGTCGTACGCATTCCTGGCCTTATCGATGGCAGAGCCGCTGTTCTCGTCCACGGTGCCGATGGCATCGATGAGCGAAATCACACTCGAAGCCTTCTTATATGCCGCAGCCGCCGCGGTCTGTACCCCGTCGGGATCGTAGATGAGCACGGCAATGCCGGCCTCTATGTTCTCGAATATCTTCTTAGCGGCGGACGAAGGAAGGTTGACGCATCCGTGCGATCCGCCGGTTATGAAGATGATGCCGCCGAAGGAGTATCTCCACGAAGCGTCGTGCAGACCCTGCCCGTCGAAGAATGGCATCCAGTAGTCCACGGGCGTGGAATACCCCTGCCCCTCGAGGGTGGCGTCCTTTTCCTTATATGCGACGTAGTACGCGCCCAGGTGGGTGGCGTGCCCGTCGGATACCTTACCCGAAACGAAGTCCGTGGAGACAATCTGCTCCCCGTCCACGTAGAGGTAGAGGTGCTGTTTACTTATATTAACTTCAACATACGTATCGCCGTAGTCGTTTCCGTCGTGGCTCTCCGCTGTCTGCGTGTATTCCACGTCGCCGGAATAGTCGGTGCCGGTGGATATATACTTCTTCAGCTTCTTGGCAGTAGCCTCCTGATCGATCTTCCAGCCATAGGTGCCGGCGGCGATGGTCACCGTCTCTCCCCAGCTGGACTCGAGGGTCTTCGACTCACCCACGGTGTCATACTTCTCCGCCAGCTCGGCCACGTAATCGGAAACCTTGGACGAGTCAAACTCCACCGTCATCTCGTCGTAGTCCACCTTAAGCCACTCGCTAATGAGGGAGCCGTCGACCGTCTCCGTAGTGCTGCCGAACGAGTACTCGATAACCGTGGATGCGTACGCATTGGCATTCAGAAGCATCTGCTGGGCCTTATTGGACTCCGCGTTGTACACGGGGTCGACATAGCATCCCGCAGAAGACATGTCGAGCGTTTCCTGCACTCCGTTCAGAGCGGTCTCGACCGCCGATATGAACGCATCCCTGTTGACCGTCGTTCCGTAGTAGCCGTCAACAAGCGTGAACCCGTCGGTGCTGTCCCACTCGGACAGCGTGGCGTTGGTGGACTCCGTCCAGTTATCCTCGTTCATAACGTCCAGGGAATCGATGACCGCCTCGAGCTTCTCCTCGTCGAAGGTGACGGCCTTATTGACCTTCTCCTCGTGCGTCGAGAAAAGCGCCGCCGGCCAGGCGAACTCGCTCTGCTCCGAGAGCACGTCGTCGTATCCGCTGTCGAACTGAGCCTCCAGCGAAATATCTGTACCCTTTATCGTCTCGTCGGAACTCTCGCGCTCCTCCAGTGTCAGCACGTATCCGGACACCTCTTCCTCGAAGATGGACATAGCCCGGTCGGGCGTCATGTTGGAAACCTCGACGCCGTTAATGGTAGTGTTGGCAAGATAATGACCGTGATAGAAAATCACGCCTCCTATATAGACCAGCGCCAACACCGCGACGATGGCTATTCCGGTCCACTTGAGAATCTTGGGCCATTTGGAATCTGCCTTCTTTTTCCCCTCGTTCTCTAAGGCCTCTGCCTCCATGATAAAATCCTTTCCGTTGCTCTCTCCCTACGGTTAAAATCCGGTTTACAATCAGGAGAATCCCACTATCTTACGTGCAAGCCTGTAACCGCGTACTGCGAACCACCTGCCGCCCCTGCCGGGAATATTGGTGGCCACACCGAAGAAGCCCTTACGCATCTTCTTATAGGTAACGATGTCAGTCTTGCGCAGGTACCTCCAAAGCTCCTTCTTCTTGGCAAGGCTCTCCTTGGTGCCGTCGCGGAGCAAAAGCACGGTGGATACCGTAACCATGATCTCCGCGTAGTTATACATGTATTTACGAAGCTTGTCGTTCTTAATGGACTCGAGGTTATACGCCTCGAGAATCATCCTGGTAACCTTAAGCTGCTGGTCGATGTTCTTTATCATCGTGGCCTCGTTTACGGACTGATCCTCGCGGCCGATGTAGTAGTGATAAAGATCAACGTCCATGTACATAAAGTACTTCACATAGGGGAGCGGCGTGTAAACGTAGAGGTTATCCACGTAGAAGGTGTGCTCCGGGAGCTTCAGGCCGCAGTCCCTGAGAATCTGCGTGCGGTAGATGACAGAGTGCATAAGGATGTATCTGCCCTTACGAAGCTTCATACAGTCCTTCCAGCTAATCACCTTGTCCACGGGAAATGCGGACTTGTACTGCATCGTGTGCTTGTGGCGCGCGCCGTCCTTGTCGTATATGAAGTTGGCGATGAGCATGTCCAGATAGCGGCGCTTCTGGAGCCTCATGTTCTCGCGAAGCTTGTCGAGCACCTTAAGGAATGCGTTACCGTCGAGCCAGTCGTCGGAATCCACCACCTTAAAGAATTCGCCGGTAGCGTTCTCTATGCCCGCATTGACGGCGGAGCCGTGGCCGCCGTTAGGCTTATGTATGGCGCGGCAGATGGTGGGATACCTGCGCTCGTACTCGTCGGCGATCTTCGCCGTATCATCTGTAGAACCGTCGTCGACGATGAGAATCTCAACATCCTCCCCGCCGATAAGAATCGAATTAATGCAATGCTCCATGTAATCCTGGGAATTATAACAGGGAACAGTGACCGTAAGTAATTTCATATTTATCTCCTTTGTCGTAAAAACAACAGCTTTTATTATAATAGGCTTACGGAAATTTTACAACCTCCGCATTGTCACCCTGTTCTAAATTTTGGGTTGACAATTCTGTTAATCCTTTTTATACTGTGGGACGAGAAAAAGAAAGGATGTCTGTATCATGAACCAAAAAGAATCAAGACTAACCATCAAAGAAATGGCGTTGACGGCCGTAATGAGCGCCGTCCTGTGCGTGCTCGCACCCCTCAGTCTCCCCATCGGCCCCGTGCCGATCTCACTGGCCACCCTCTTCGTATACATCAGCGTATACGTGCTCGGAACCAGGCTGGGAACCCTGAGCGTCGTCATCTATCTGCTCCTGGGCGCGGTGGGGCTCCCCGTGTTCTCCGGATATTCCGGAGGAATATTCAAGCTGGCAGGTCCGACGGGCGGTTACCTCATCGGATACATCCCGCTGGCAATCATAAGCGGCATCTTCGTGCACCGCTTCGCCATGAAGATCGTCCCCTCCATCCTGGGAATGATAGTAGGCACAGCTGTTCTGTACGCGCTGGGCACGGCGTGGCTCGCAATGAGCGCGTCCATGGAGTTTACCGCAGCCCTCGCCGCCGGTGTAATCCCCTTCATCCCGGGCGACCTGGTAAAGATAGCCGTCACGGCAATCGTGGGACCCAGGCTCTGCGCGGCCCTCAGCAGGGCCCACGTAAACAGCCGGGAAGAAGCTCCCGGCCGTGTGGATTAATCATCTATAAGACTTAAGTCAACTATCCTGCAGGTGTTGGGGTTGCTGACCTTTATGGGTCTGGCACACTCCAAAAACTGCTGGTGGTTGTTCACGAACTTGAAGAAGTTCACCTGATCCGAGTCGTAGTTCAGCGACGCGAAGTGGAGCTGATCGGGGAAGATGGAAATCGTCTTCGGGTAATGGCCGCCCACCATTCCTCCTCCCACGTATGTGAGGAGTCCCGTCTTCGGGTCCCTGCGGAATATCGACGTCGTGTTGATTCCGGCGTTCGATGTGTAGACGAACTTCTGATCCTTGTCGGGGCTGATCATTATTTCAACGCCCGCGCTGGCCGAATGATCATCGGGATCGTGGCTGGCGATGGTCTGTATCTTTTCGAAATTCGGAGCCTTTCCGTCCGAAGTGTACTCGTAAACGAAAATCTCACTGGTGAGCTCGCATATGACGTATGCGTACTTTCCGTCTGCGGAAAACAGCATGTGGCGGGGCGCCGTGTCCATGGGCATGTGCACATTGTCTGCCAGCTCGATGGCTCCCGTCTTCCTGTTAAGGTCGTATACCTTGATGCAGTCGAGGCCGTTATCCACCGCGCACAAGAACTTCTGATCGGGCGTGATGGTGACACAGTTTACATGGGGCTCGAGATTTCTGCGTCCGACGGTGCGTCCCATGCCCTTATGGAAGACCGCGCCGGCAATGTCGCCCACGGATCCATCCGGGTTAAGGCGCATGACCGTCACCCTTCCGTCGTAATATCCGGCCACGAAGAGGAACTCGTCGTCCCTGTCGGTGGAAATGTGGGCGCCGCGCAGGCCTCCCACCCATCTCTGGTTCATCTCCTCGAGGTCGCCGTCCTTCTTTATCTTAAAGGAAGCGACGCCCAGATCGGTGGTACAATACAGGTACTTCCCGCTCGTCGAGACGCAAAGATGCGCCGGATTGTCAATCTCGAGGGACTTGACCTCTTTAAAGCTGCCGGTCTCCTCGTCCAGGTCCATAATGTGGAGTCCCCTGTGGTCCTCCGTGGTGTAAGTTCCAATGTAAGCTGCGTATTTCTTCATCGATCTACTCTTCTCTCCTTAATACCATCCCCACACTTGCTTCGTTATCTCCCAGATCGATATAAACCTCCTGCCGCGGGTGAGGCGCGCTCTCAACAGATGTCCCATCCATATCGAAGATCCTCCCGATGGTACGCTTCTCGTCGGTACCGTCCGGATGGACTATCTCTATGGCATCTCCCACGGAGAATTTATTATATTGACTGGTCTTTATGTAACCCTCGGAGGTAATCTCCTCGACGTTACCCAAATAAGTATAACCCTTTTGATAGGTGTTTGCACCATAAATCTGGCTCTCCGTCCCGGGCTTCCCGTAGAAGAATCCGGTGCAGTATTCCCTGTACGTGCAGGACCTTATCTCCCGCTCGAACCGCGGGATCTGTCTGCGGTACTCGTCGGGATCCTCGAAGTAGAGGTCGATGGCGTTCCTGTACGCCCGCGCCATGACGGCCACGTAGAGCGCCGTCTTCATCCTGCCCTCTATCTTGAAGCTGTCGATACCGGCATCGACCATGTCGTCAATGTGGCCTATCATCGCCAGGTCACTCGAGTTAAATATGTACGTGCCCCTGTCGGTCTCGTCCACATCCATGTACTGCCCCGGGCGGGTCTGTTCCACGACTGCGTACTTCCACCTGCACGGATGAGCGCACTCACCGTGGTTGGCCTCCCTGCCGGTCATGTATGCGGAGAGCAGGCACCTGCCCGAGTACGAAATGCACATCGCGCCGTGGACGAAGGCCTCGATCTCGCAGTCCTCCGGGATGTTCGCGCGGATCTTTTTTATCTCCGCGAGAGAAAGCTCCCTGGCGCAGACCAGGCGGCGCACACCGTGCTCGTACCAGAAGTTGAAAGTACCGTAGTTCGTATTGTTGGCCTGGGTGCTGATATGAATGGGAACTTCGGGACAGGCCTTTCGGGCGGCCATAAAGAGCCCCGGGTCCGAGACGAGCAGGGCGTCCGGCTTTATGTCAACCATAGTGGCGAAGTACTCCTCCGCCGCCTCGAGGTCGTCGTTATGAGCGAAGATGTTCGCGGTCACGTAGACCTTCACGCCCTTCTCGTGCGCCATGTCCACGGCCGCCTTCATCTCGTCATGCGAGAAGTTTTTGGAGCCGGCCCTTAGGCCAAAGCTCTCCCCTCCGATGTATATCGCATCGGCCCCGTAGTACAAGGCCGTCTTAAAGACCTCGGGTGACGAGGCGGGAATAAGCAGTTCCGGTTTCTTTACGATTGGTTTACTCATGAATCAGTCTCCCTAAAACTCAGTGAAACTCCGTCGCCTATCGGCAATATGTCCGTAACGAGGCGACTGTCGTGGGTTATCGTGTCCAGGTATTCGCGCATCCTCTCGTGGCGCGTCCTGTTCCTCCTGGGGATGGCGAAGCGCGACTCGATGACATCCCTCCCGGAGAGGACGTTGTCGCTGACCAGAAGTCCCCCCGGAGCCAGGAGCCTCATGACCTCCGGATAGAAGTTAATGTACTGGCCCTTCGCGGCGTCCATGAAGACGAAGTCGTACGCGCCCTCGAGCGTCGGCAGAATCTCCGCCGCATCGCCCTCCAGAAGCTCGATGCGCTCCGCATACGGCGATGCCTGAAAGTTCGCACGGGCAATCGGAATCCTCTTCTCGTAGCTCTCGATGGTGGTTATGCGGCAGGGCGCGGGATTCATCTCGGCAAAAAACAGCGCCGAAAAGCCCACGGCCGTGCCTACCTCCAGGATGCTTTCGGGCTTTCTCATACAAAGAAGAAACCTGATAAGATCGCAGGTGTCGCGGCGAATGATGGGAACATCATCCGCCAGCGCATCCTCCCTGATCTTTTCAAGTTCCTCGCTAAGCGGAGCCGAAAACAGCTCCAGATATGTGTCTAATCTTTCCCTGTAGACAGATTTCATCCTCAGGTTTCCTCTTCCGAATCTTCTTCCGATTCATCGCTGTCGTAGTCGTCTCCCTCGGCGAATGCGGCCAGGATATCCTCGGCGCTCATGGTGGTGTTGAGGGTGTAGGTTCCGGGCTGTATATCGGAGCCCGAGGGCATAAACAGCTTCTCCTGGACCATAAACACGAGCGGACTTTTGATGAGCCCGTTGTCTTTAAGCCGGACCGCCACCTTATAGGTGCTCATGCCCGAGTCTATCCTGACCACCACGTCCCTGCCGGCGCTGTCCTCCTCCGCCATGGGCACATCGGCAAAGGCGTCGTACATGACCCTGTAGCCTCCCACGCAGATGAGAACGAACAGCAGGACTATAATCACCCTTCTGATTATTCGAAAGGTTTTCTTTAGATTATCGGTTTCTCTAGCCATCTTCCTATACTTCCATAATTATGGGAAGAATCATGGGACGCCTCTTGGTCTTCTTCCAAACGAAGTCGCCCAGGTCATCCTTTATAGCGGACTTGATCTTGCCCCAGTCCCTGATCTTCCTGTCCATACACTTGTCGACCGTTCCATCGAGCACCGAGCGCGCCTCGTCCATAAGGCTCTCGGACTCCCTGACGTACACGAAGCCCCTGCTGACAATATCGGGCCCGGCCACCACCTGTCCGGAGGCCTTCTCCATGGTGAGCGCCACGATGATAATGCCGTCCTCTGCCAGGTGCTGTCTGTCCCGGAGCACGATGTTTCCAACGTCTCCCACTCCCAGTCCGTCTATGAAGATGCTGCCGGTCTGAACCTTGCCCGTCACCTTCGCGCCCTTCTCATCGAAGGAAAGCACGTCTCCTGAGTTAAGGATGAAGATGTCGTCCTTGTCCCATCCGAGCTGACGGCACAGCCTGGCGTGAGCCACCAGGTGCTTGTACTCTCCGTGCGCGGGGATGCAGTACTTCGGGCGAACCAGATTGTATATGAGTTTGATGTCCTCCTGGCACGCATGTCCGGAGACGTGGGTGTCCTGGAAGATAACGTTCGCGCCCTTTCTGTAGAGCTCGTTGATTATGCGGGTGACGGACTTCTCATTACCCGGTATGGGATGAGACGAGAATACCACCAGGTCGCCCGGCTTAATCTTAATCTTCCTGTGCATATCGAAGGCGATACGCGAGAGCGCGGCCATGGACTCGCCCTGGGATCCCGTGGTTATGAGAACCGTCTTTTCGTCGGG
>JAILAS010000168.1 GCA_024681495.1 Eubacterium sp.
CTGACGACGGGGGAGAGAATCTGGACGCGCGTGTCCTCGCCCAGGCCCATCACGATGTCGACCATCTGGTCCACAGACTGCCTGGCGATCTCCTTCCCGCAGTTGGGACAATGCGGCGTGCCGATTCTGGCGTACAGGAGCCTGAAGTAGTCGTAGATCTCGGTCACCGTGCCCACGGTCGAGCGCGGGTTGTGATTCGTCGACTTCTGGTCTATGGAGATGGACGGCGACAGCCCCTCGATGCTCTCGACGTTCGGCTTCTCCATCCTCCCCAGAAACATGCGCGCGTAAGAAGACAGAGACTCCATGTAGCGTCTCTGCCCCTCAGCGTATATGGTGTCGAAGGCCAGGGAAGACTTTCCCGAGCCGGAAAGCCCCGTAAGAACTGTAAGTTCATCACGGGGTATATCCACACTTATGTTTTTCAGGTTGTGTTCCTTCGCTCCGCGGATGCGGATAAAATCTCTGGCTTTCATTTAAAAAATCAGTCCTTACTCCATGATATGATTCCCAGAACCCCCACTGCGATCCAAAGTGCGCCCGCTACAATAGATAAAATACTGCTCGTAAGCTTCATTGCACCGTTTCCTTGCGTAAGCATAATAAATACCTCCTTAAGACAGTCACTTATCTGTTATCACATTATAACCTTTATCGGCGAAAACTCCAACCAAAAAATGAGGGGCGCGCGGCCCCTCACTGTTAGTCAAGATTCGGGCGCCGGACTATTTGCCCAGCTCCTCGCCGGCGATGTACCCCGACGCATACGCCCACGACATGTCGTTAAGCACCTGCTTCTTTACGCCGTCGGCGACAATGTGCCTGCCCGAGGCGAAATCGCCCGTCACGTACAGCCCGTCGATGAGGCTCACCTCGTCGGCCGCGTACGCCTGCATGTGCCTGTTCACCCTGACTCCGCCGAACGCGCCGTCCGTGGAGAGCATTCCGCCCACGGCGAAGAACGGACCCTCGGAAAGGGGCACCATGGTGGAGGCGTCGCGGAAGAAGTCCGAGTCGACCCCCTTCGCGCAGCATTCATTATAGGAAGAAACGGTCTTAACCAGCTCGGCCTCGTCGAGCCCCAGCCGGCGCGCAATGCCCTCGATGGTATCCGATACGGCCGCCTCCTTCGGGTTCTTCTCCGCGCCCTTCTCGAACCATCCCTTCACGACGTCGTACTCGGGGAGGGGCGGGAGGCCGAAGAGATCGAAGTCCCCCTCCACCTTGTTGTCGCGCGACGATTCGATGAGGTCCTCGAGCATGTTCTTAGAGAATATGAAGTAGCTCTTGCCCTCGGGCTGCTGCAGAAGGACGTGACCCGTGTCGAACGGATCCATCCTGGGGACCATGGGCTCTGCCACGAATCTCCTGCCCAGGAGGTTCACCAGAATCGGGCTCGGGCTCTTGCAGAGCGTGTCGAGGTCCGAGTGATCGCCGAAGTAGCAGATGGGACCCATTATCCTGAGGCAGAAGCTGTCCCAGTCGATGAACGCGCCGACCTTCTCGGCGATTGCGAGTCCGTCGCCCATGTAGGCCGGGTTCTGGTGCGCATTCTTCTCGACCTGCGCCTTCGTAAACCCGGGAAGCACCTTGTTTACCACGTCCTCATTCTTAATCCAGCTGCTCATGGCGATGAGGCACTTGTCGCAGCGGAAGGTCACTTCGCCGTTGGGTGTGTCGGCGACCACGCCGACAATCCGTCCGTCCTCCACTATGGCGTCCTTCGCCGCGTGCTCGGTGAGCATCTCCACTCCCAGCTCCTCGCCGTACCTCTTCATCGTCTCCACAACGAACCTGCCGGAACCGTTGTGAAACACGTCGATCTGCGGGCAGACCTGTCCGTTCACCGGGATGTCGAAGACGTAGGGCCTGGGCTCATACTTCTCCATCACCTCGGGGAGCTCGTGCTCGCTGTACCAGTCGAAGAACCTGCCCGTGGCGTAGATTGCGTCGTGAACGAGGCCGGCATCGAGCTTCCAGAGCGTCTCATCCATGCCCTTGCGCATGAAATCGATGGACTGATCCGGGATGTTCCTCTCCTTCTGCCACCTGCTGCCGAATATCCTCTGTGTGGATGCGAACAGCATGCCTCCCCCGAGGAACTTCGCCTTCTCGAGGACCGTAACCTTCTTTCCGGCCTCGGCCGCCTTCACGGCAGCAATGAGTCCCGAGCCTCCTCCGCCCAGAACCAAAACGTCACAACTTTTTTCCATGTCTTTCTCCTTAATGTATGTACCTTTTATACCCCATCGTAAAGCAGATTATCCCCCACTCATTCGTGGGGGATTTCTGCGAAAATATCATTTTTTATCGACGAACGGCGTGTATGTGTTGTCGTTGTCTAAGGTGTCGTACGGCTCCGGCCAGGGCACCGTATCCTGAGGCTGCTGCAGTATCGAATACTGGTTGTGCAGCGGGCCGGGGTCCGTAATGGGCGGCAATCCCAGCGTGGGCGGCATCATCTCCTCCACCTCGGGGGCGGTCAAACGCGCATAGTCCTCTGCTGCCCAGTTGAACATGTCGAGCTTGGTCAGTATGTCGGGGCAAACCTGCTCGTGGAGGTATACCCACTTGCCGTCCTCGAGGACGAAGTCGGAGCCGTAACGCTCCCAGAGGACGTTGCAATACTTCTCCTTCTCGGGCGTCAGGCAGGAATGAATCATGCCCGGCGTGATGAACGATCCCCTCGCGCTCTGACCGTCGGATGCCACCTCGATGACGTCCGTGAGCAGCGTGTGGACCGAGGCCTCCATAAGGGGCCTGGGATCCTTGCCCGTGGTCTCGGGATAAATCTCCCTCATCTCGATTGCATTTTCCATCGCCATCTTATCATAGTCCGCCACGGAGCCGAACCAAACCTGGTCGAATCCCCTCATCCTTCCGAATGCGTGCGCCCAGGAGCAATCGTCCGAGCGCGACCAGATGTTGGCCCACTCTCCGGAGGCGTCCGCACGACCGTGCAGATAGGTGTGGCGCGCCTTGACGTTCTCCACCTCCTGGCTGGCGGCGGCGTTTCTTATGCGTTCATGTAAGCTGAGTTCACTCATTTCCAGTTCCTCCCCTCTTTGGAATTCAAGCCGTAGTCTTTCGGAGGCTTATAACCCTCGGGGCCGTAGCTTATGTCGTCGGACCAGGTGTCGTAGGGCTCGGGCATGGGGGGATAGTTGTCCCACCAGTTGAAGTCCGTGTTGTGCACCAGCTCCTTTATCGTGGGCTCGCCAAACTCGACGTCCACGGGATTGGTCTCGTAATTATGGTAGATTTCCTGCTTCGAATAGTCCTCTCCGGCTTCGGAGACCAGGTCTGTGGAGTCAACCAGATGCCAGATCTTCCACGAATCTCCCTCCTTGACGAAGTCGTACGCCACCTTGCCGGGCATCCAGAGCGCCTTTCCGGTGCCGTCCGGCTGAGCCGTCGTCTCCTGCGCAATGCTGTAGAAAAGGGCCTTCGCCGTCTTACCGTCGCCGGCTATCTCCACGAGTCCGGTGGATACGGGATGGTTCACCAGGCAGCCGATGTGGAGGTTTTCGTCGCTCTCCGCGATGGCCGGATGGGCGGCCGATATATCCTTAAGCTGCCTCCTCCTCTCGTCGAGATGGTGGTTTACATAATAATCCTCTATGGCGTCCATGCCGACGTAGTAGCCGGTATTTCTGCCAAAGGATGCGCTCTTCTTATGCTCTTCCCCGCTGACCCAGAGGTCCTCGAGTTCTTCCTTTCGCATTTCATTGGCCATGTAGTAGACCCTCTTATATGCGACCTTCTTTATCTCCTCCATGTCCCAGACGCGGGTCATGAGCTCTTCATCTGTATATTCTCTGGTGTTCACTTCAATCCCCCTTACAATGCGTAGCTGAAGGTATCCCCGAAGGTGCCGTAGGGCTCGGGAATCCTGGGCGTAACAGTCAGCTTCCTCGTGGGAGAATAATACTCCCTGATCGTCTTTTCCTCAGTGTACCCGGGATACTTAAACTCCCCGAGCTCGGCAAATTCGGGCAGATCCGGATACGGTGTAACGGGCTTGCCCCAGCTCTGTCCGCAGATGGAGTCCACGTCGTTTACGTATAGCAGATGCCAGATCTTCCAGTCGTCACCCTCCTTCACGAAGTCAACGGCGAAATATCCCCATGTCCAGTAGGAAACGGGGCCGGCAGTCTCCACCTCGTTATACGCGCCCTGGCAGTGCCACAGGCCCTTGGCGCTCTCACCGTCTTCGGCGATTTCTATGACCGGGCAGGCGAGCGGGCGCACCTTGAACGGTCCCACTCCGTAGAGCTCCTCGTCGCTCAGGTTACCGAGCTGCTCGGGGAACTTCTTCTGAAGAATCTTTCCGACCACAGCCGTCCTCTCGGACTCAGCCTCATAATAGGAAGCAATGACTTCCCTGCCCCTGTAGCAGCCGTCGTTGAATCCCAGATACACATCGTCTTTTTCCTTAGACCAGAAGGCACCGAAAATCTCGGCTTCCCTGTTCAATATCACGCAGTTGGCGTACTTACCCATAAGGTTCTTAATCTGCCTCTGGTCTTCCCAGCGGACGATAAGCTCCTCGGTGGAAAAACTTCCCATAAAACATACATCTCCTTTCCGGAATCAACTCTTCCGTCCACCCAAGTATATCAACCCCAAAACGCCGTAAACAACAGGTTTTTTCAGATTTGGGCAAACGCACAACGAGCCCCCTCGTTTTGGGTCAAATGCCCAAAATTTTATTCGCCGTTTGAACTGTCATTGCGGCGGTGCTAACATGATAGTCGAAATCAATTCTTTTTTAAAAGGGAGTATGTTCATGAGTAAGTATTCGGAATTATGTAAACCTTTGAAGATAGGGAGCCTGACACTTAAAAACAGGATGCTCTCCGCACCGACCTCTCTCGCGGAGCTGGGCGCCGGCGAGCACTATTCGGCCGACAATTACGCCTACTATAAGTTAAAGGCCGCGGGCGGATGTTCGCTGGTCACGGTAGGCGACGTAATAGTGGATAATTCCACGGGCCGCTCCCACCCCCAGCAGGTAGGACTGGACGACCCGGGCATGAGGCCCTACCTCGCCAAAATGGCAGACGTCATCCACTCCGGAGGGGCCTGCGCCAGCGTGGAGATAGATCACGGGGGAGCAATGTGCGAACCGGACATGATAGGCGGTAAGAACGCATTCGGTCCATCGGGTTACGTGGATGCCTGGGGCGACACCATAGAGGAGATGACCGTGGAGCAGATGAACGAGGTGGCGGACGCATTTGCGCGCGGAGCCTCCATCGTCAAGG
>JAILAS010000187.1 GCA_024681495.1 Eubacterium sp.
CCTTGGTGGGCCGTTACCTCACCAACTAGCTAATCCAACGCGGATCCATCCCATACCACCGGAGTTTTTCGCTTAGTGTCATGCGGCACCTAGCGTCTATGCGGTATTAGCAGCCGTTTCCAGCTGTTGTCCCCCGGTATGGGGCAGGTTATCCACGCGTTACTCACCCGTCCGCCACTAAGTCATTCTACTCTTCACCCCGAAGGGATCCGTGCAGAAGCTTCGTTCGACTTGCATGTGTTAAGCACGCCGCCAGCGTTCATCCTGAGCCAGGATCAAACTCTCGAATTAAAAATCTCTTCCGAGCTGCGCTCGGTCAAAATCTGTTTGATCAGGTCAGTCAAACGTTGTACGTTTTCCTACCTTACTGTTTAAGGTCGCTTCTTAGTTTCTACTAAGAACGTTCCTTGAATGAATTCTTGTCAATTGACAAGTAAAAGTGGTTTCTTCTTATATAAGAAGTAATTCTTTCTTACTTTTCTTTTCAAGGTTGTTTCACTGTTCTGTTGTCAATGTTCTGTGTCGCTGTCTCTGTGAGACGCAACTTGTTAATGATAACTCATCAATTCGTTTTTGTCAACAACTTTTTTGACTTTTTTTCAATTGATTTTTTATCTTTAACACGCCCCGGTTTTGGGGTGCTTTGATATATTATCAAAGCTTACCCCCTGTGTCAACAACTTTTTTAAAAAAATTGAAACTCTTTTTCCGGGCGGACATTTAAGCGTCCTTTCGAGGCGGAGAGGCTATGAGTTTATATATAGGATTGCCCATTGCAGAGAACTTCTCCTCGTACTCCGTCATGATATTTCCCTCGTTCATTATCCTGTCCGCGTGCAGATCCCTGGTGCACGCAAGTAGGTTCCACCCCTCCTGCTCCACCATCTCCAGAGAGAAGTCGAACAGATCCCTGTTGTCGGTCTTAAACTCCACCGTCCCCTCCTCGCTCAGCACCTTGACGTACCTCGCCAGGAAACGGTCGCTCGTAAGCCGCCTCTTGGCATGCCTGTCCTTGGGCCACGGGTCGGAGAAGTTCAGGTATATGCGCTCCACCTCTCCGGGCGCAAAGAACTCCTCGAGGTTCTCCGCATCCTCGCAGAGCAGAATCAGATTCTCCCGGGGATCCTCCTCCAGCTTCTGCAGCCCGCGGTAGATGACGCTCGAATACTTCTCCATTCCTATATACATATGGTCGGGGTCTCTCCTGGAAAGTCCCATTATAAACCGGCCCTTTCCCATTCCGATCTCGATCCTCACCGGCTCACCCGGCTTTATCACATTCCACTTGCCCTTGAGTTCCTTTGGGTTTTTGGCCACAAGGGGACTCTTCTCAATGGCCTCCCGCGCTCCGGGAACGTTCTTGAGTCTCATCCTTTTCTCCTTATTACAATATGAATCTTCTATTTAAGACGAACCTTTTGGGTACTATCCTCCAGAACGAAGGTATAGTTCTGCGTCTTGCCGCCGCTTAGAATTAACATTATAGACGAATCAAAGGAGTATGTGAACTTACTCCTTCCGCTGTTGCTTATTATCTCGAGGTTGCTGTCGCCGACAATGCTGACCTCGCCATTGCTCATGAGGTAGACCTCATTGTAATCCAGGGCGAAGTCTTTCTCGTACTTAAGCTTTCCGGAGGACTTGTATACACGAAGGAGGTACTGCCCCTCTTCCTCGTCGGCAGACTCCTCCGCAGCGGCCGGGTTCTCGCACACGTAGCCGAAGGCGTCGTCGGAGCTAAAGACCGAGAGCGCCTCGTCCTCGAGCACAATGTCAGCATCCTCTGCGGGTGCCGTAGCACCCTTGTATACGTATATATCGCTGTCGGAGAATGCGACCCAGTCGTCGCCCATGCTCTCGATTTTAGCGATTATCCGGTTGTCGTAGGTGTATGAGGCGACAATATTGTCCTCCTGTGCGCTCCCCTCGGTGCCGAAATTATAGAAGTTGACGGTCGATGTAGAATTGCCCGACGCAACGGTCAGAAAAGAAACCGCCAGGTTGTCGCCGTCGTCGGACAGGGCAATGCTCAGGGGGTATCCGTAGTTGTCGATATGTATCTCTCCTTCGGCCTTCAATTCGCCATCGGCGCTGTATACGTCGAGCAGGTACGCGTTCTCCTTCTCAAGGGCCACTGCCACAGTTCCGTCTTCCGCCACGCTTATCTGCAGAATTCTGTGGCTCAGGTCGATCTGGTCGACATAACCCTCCGTGTTGAATATGTAGACCCTGCCTCCGTCTTCCTCGGCCACCGCTGCATACTCGCCGCATTGCGCCAGCAGGGGCTGGTCTATCTCGTAGCTCTGGCTCCACATGAGCTCGTCGTCCGTGTCGGTGCAGGTAATTCCGTCCGTTCCGTATATGAGCAGCAAGTCTCCGAAGGCCGCACACTCGGTCTTCTTCTCATAATCGTGATCGACTGAGGAGATCACTGTATAGTCCGTGTACGTCCTCAGCCTGCCTGTAATATAAAACGCCGCTATAATCACGACCACTATTCCAACTGCTATCAGAATGGTCTTCTTATTCATTGCTACCTTTTCCGGGCTTGCTGAGGGTCCTAAGAACCTCTACCGCCCTATCGTATTCCAGCTCATCGAGTTCATTGCGCACCCGAATGAGGACCTCGCGGTCTTCTTCCGATACACTGTCTATTATATCCTCTATGAGCTCCATTGCGGAATCATAATCGAACTCTTCTATAAAGCCAGCCGTTTCTTCAACCCACTTGGCAGAGATTTCCCGGGCTACCCTCTGCTTGGAGTTCCTGAGCTCGCTGATTCTCTGGGATTCGCGACGGGCCTCGCGGTCCTCGCCGGTTTTTTCGTACTTCTCGATGAGAGACTTCGCGCGTGAAACGAACTCCACCACAATCTCGTCCATATCCTTGAGCGTGCCGTCGCGCAGATCGTCCTCTATTATCTGGGCATACTGCGCGAACTCATGGAATCCGACTTCCCTGCAGGCCCCCTTTATGCCGTGGATCTTAACGGCAATATTTCCGTATCGTCCTTCGGAGAGCTGCACCGGAATGTCCTCGAGGATGCTCCTGACCTCTTTGCAGAATATAGGTATGAGGTAGTTCTTACCGGGAGTAACCTCCTCAATATGTCTGACCTCGGTGCGCTTGCTCCTCGGCAGGAACTTGTTGAGCATATACTCGAGCCTGCCCGGCTTAATCGGCTTCCACATGTATCCGTCGAACTGCTTCTTATAATACTCCTTCCTGTCGGAAGACGCATCGGCGGTGACTACAATAAAGGCGCAGTTGTCCGAGGGCTTGATTTCCTCGAGCTGCTCCTTGAGCTTTATGCCCGTTCCATCCTCCATCCAGTAATCCATGAAAACCATATCGTAATGGTTCTTCTTAAAGCGCTCGACGGCCTCTGCCTCGTGTCGCGCCACATCCACGCTGACACCGTAACGGCTTATTGCGTTATCGAGAATCTCGATGTTGAGCTCCATGTCGTCGATAATAAGAACCCTGGCGCCAACCCACTCGTATGCGATGACCTCCGGCGCGAACTTGGCTGCGCCGCTAATTTCACTGGGCGCCTGCTCGCCGTTGAAGATGCCAATGGGCGTCTCGTCATATATCTCAAGCGGCATGGTGATAGAGAAAGTACTTCCCTTTCCATACTCGGATTCGAACTCGATGGTTCCCCCGAGCTGGTCCACCAGCCTCTTTACGGCGGGGAGTCCGAGCCCGCTGCCGACTGCCTCGCTGTCAGAAACCCTCTCGTAGTCTTTGAAAATCCTATCCATATCCTCTTTACGTATGCCGATTCCCGTATCCTTAACCTGCGTACATATGTTTATCCTTCTGTTCTCTACCGGCTCATACGTAAATATGATGTCAATTCGCCCACTCTCAGTGTATTTGACAGCATTACTCAAGAGGTTCATCGACATGATTGCATAGAGATCGATTGTTCCGATCAAACCAAGCGGCAATTTCGGATCAACCTCCATGCAGACCTCGATATCCTTGTCTCCGACCAAAAGCCTAGCGGCATAATAGAGCTTATATAACTTCTCGTCCAGACGGAAGTTTTCCACCTTCGAACTGAACTGACCTGAACTGTGACGTGCCACATCCAGAAAAAGATCCACGCGATTCAGCAGATCCCATCCGAACCTGTCTATCTGCATCATGTAAAACCGGGCCTGGGGACTGATTGGCTCCTGCATCGCGAGCCTGGCCGATCCCATAATAATGTTCATGGGCGATCTGACCTCATGAACAGCGCTATCCACCAGAGTCTTTATCGACTCTGCGAGATCCGCCGCCTGTTTCCTTCGCTGCTCGAGTATTTCCATTCGCTCCGTCACCTCTGTCACGTCTCGGGCGCAGAGCACCGTTCCTATGTACAGATTTCTGTTGTGAAGCGGCCTGTACTCCACCTCGTAGTCACGTCCGTCGCAGCTGATATGCTGGCCGACCTTGTCGCGAACAAACTCCTTAAGGTTGGTCTTGTGGATTTCTATGTCCTTCAGCTGAGGAAATATCCTTTCGGCAGCCGCATTGCACCTGAGGAAGTAGTCGTTCTGGTCGAGAATGACTATTCCGTCCCGCATCGTGTCGAGCAGGAAATTACCCGCCGTAGCCTCCGTATTGTATATTCCCAGACGCATCGAGATTATATACTGATATACCATGCAGAGCGTATTGCCCAACACGAGGAACTCCATCACGTCCATAATAAGATATATAGACACCGCAATTTCAAGGAAGACCGACACCGCTATCAGATGCCCTGTCCTCTGTTTTGCGTTGATATCCGTATTGTTCTTTGATGAAAACTTAAGACCGTCCCAGGCTATAAGCGAAATGAGAACAATAAGACACAGCAGATAAAGGTAGTACGTGCTGTTTACGTATGTCCTGTACACGTCGCTGGTCAAAAAGGCCTTCACTTCCGTTAACTGGCTGAAAATACCCAGCCAGCTGTGTGACGAGAGCATCGTTACGGATATGACTACGAAAGGAATGGTGCTCCTAAGATAGAAATAACGTCCGTGGTAAATGCCGGCGAAGGCGTCCAGGAAATACCTGGAAACCAGTACGGAACACCCCATCAGCGTCAGAATTATGGCGGTGAGCACCCTCTCCTCCATGGATTTGGCGCATTCCACCGATGCCAGCAGCGATATGACAGCCGAAAACAGCGACTGAAACATCAGAAGGCTTATCTCCTCCGACAGATACTTAACCTTCAGGCACCTGAACAATATCGATAGCGACATCAACAGGCTAAATATACATATTGCAAATCCCATTATCTGCATAAATTGTCCTCGTACTTATCAAGCGCGGATTTAACTCTCTCTCTCACGTATATGGGGTTGACCGGCTTCAATATGTAATCGGACGCCCCCATATCCTTACATCTCTTCACCATATCCTTATTGTTCAACGCTGTGAGAAATATAACCGGCACATCGGAATCAAACCTGTTTTGTATCTCCTCGAGCGTCTCGAAACCGTTCATGCCCGGCATGTCGATGTCCAGGATGATAAGGTCCGGCAATCCTTCTTTGGTAATATATGCAAGGGCCTGCATTCCGCTCTTGGCCATAATTATCTTGAATTTGTCGTTGAGAGCCGTCTTTAGGGCCATCAATCCGGTCACCATATCGTCTACGACCAGGATCCTCGGATCGCCCACTCTCCTCATTATTCGTCCGCCCACTCCGTTGCTTAGCCTCTCAACCTCGCGCACGAAGTCCTCCTTGAGGGTCATTCGCGACTCGATGACCACGTCGTAGTAGTCGGGGTTGGAGCTCAAGTCTACGTCCTCACCGGATGACATAAGGCGAACGATGGGGCGAAGCGACATATTGCTGTTCTTTACGACGATCGCTTTCTCGCCGTTCGACAGCTCCACCTCCGTTCCGGCCTGATAAGCCGGTACCGCCGCGAGGAGTGCCTCGACCACCTCACGGTCGAACAATATCCCGCTGCCGCCCATTATGTACTCGAGCGCATCCGCGGTGGTGTACGACTCCTTATATGGCCGTTTACTGGTGAGCGCGTCGTATACGTCTGCGACGTGCAGTATCTTCGAGTAAAGGGGAATGTCTTCGCTCATCTTCCCCTCGGGATAACCCGTCCCGTTCTCGTTCTCGTGATGGTAGAGCACGGCCTGCTTAACCTTCGCGGAGATGGCGTAATTGTCCGCCAGGATGTCATAGGAAAAGCGGGAGTGCTGCTTTACCAGATCGTACTCCTCCGGGGTGAGCTTGCCGGGCTTATTGATTACGGTTGATGGAATGCGCGTCTTTCCAAGATCGTGGCAGACGCCTGCCAGACAAACGTGCTCGAGCTCTCTGGCGCCCATTTTCATCTTGCGGGCGATAAGCGTCGAGTAAACGCCGACGTTCACTGAATGATGATAGGTGTAATCATCATAGCTTCTTAAATCCTGCATCTCAGGAAATATATGTTGGTTGGAAATAATCTCTGCGGCTATCTGCTTCGCGACAACCATCAGGCCTTCGATGTTGGCTTCCTTGACGGCCTGAACGCCGTCGTCGAAGAGCTCCTGGGGAATGGTTTCCGGAACCATGATTCCCTCGGAGATACTATCTAAAATGTAGGCTCCCTTATATCCTCGCGCCTCGAGGTGCGCGATGAATCTGTCCGTGAGCTCCACACCGTTTCTAAGCAACGTAGATTCCTGAGTGTTTTTAATGTTTTTACCCAGTATCATTCCGGGCTTAAGCTTCTCTACGGGTATAAAACGCATACTTTTCCCCTTGTTTGCTCAAATTCTAGTCAATGCATATTATTCCTCATAACCCCCAGTACTGAAAAACAAAAACAGGCATCCGTGTCCTGCCGGTATCACG
>JAILAS010000195.1 GCA_024681495.1 Eubacterium sp.
ACGGCTCAGTCGACAGAATCTACCTCATTTTCTTTATTTACATAGTCAATTCGGCGAGCTCCTACCTGCTCATCTACAGAAAGACCCTTATCGACGCGCACCAGAAGGTTTACATAACATCCAGCTACACCCTGGGCGCGCTGGTCATCCAGTACATCCTTCAGGTGGCGCTCCTTCTGATCCGCCCCGCCTTCATACCTTACCTGCTCATCGGCCTCGCCGTGACCGTCCTTAAGAACGTCCTTCTCTCGCGAAGGGCTCTTAAGATGTACCCCTACCTGGCCGACGGTGACGTCACTCCCCTCTCGAAGGAGGACAGGGGAGCCATAATGAAGAACGTCCGCGCGATGATGTACCATAAGGTCGGCACCATTCTGGTGAACAATACGGACAACATCATCCTTTCGGCCTTCAAGGGACTCGCGGTCGTCGGCTGCTACTCGAACTACTACCTGCTGATAGGGTCGGTCCGCCAGGTGCTCGACCGCGCCTTCGACGGCATCGCAGCCAGCGTCGGCAACGCCGGCGTGACCGAGGACAAGAGCCACACCCGGACCATCTTCAACCTCACGGTTTTCGTGGCCTTCTGGCTCTACGGGTTCTCGTTCATCTGCCTCTACCAGCTGCTCTCGCCCTTCGTCGGATTCAGCTTCGGCGAAAACTACGTATTCACCAGGCCCGTCGTGGCCATCCTGTGCCTGAACTTCCTCATAAGGGGCCTGCGCAAGCCGGCGCTCGTCTTTCACGATTCCCTGGGCCTCTTTTGGTACGACAGGTATAAGCCCGTTGCAGAGACGGCCGTCAATCTGGTCGCCTCCCTCATTCTCGTGAACATCTGGGGCACCTTCGGCGTGTTCGTCGGCACCTTCATCTCGTACATGACCACAGACTTCTGGGTGGAGCCGTACGTGGTGTGCAGATACGGGCTCTCCGGCGGGGTGGGAGACTACTTCCGCCGTTACGGCCTCTACTCGCTGGCCGTTTTCTTAGCATTCGGTGTGACTGAGGCGCTGTGCGCCCTCGTCCCCTCGGGCGGGTTCGTCTTCGAGTTCTGCACGAGGCTTCCCATCGTCGCAGTGGTCCCCAATGTGATTTTTCTTATCTGTTTCTTCAAAACACAGGATTTCCAAATGGTCTGGAGAAGAATAGTGAGGCCGCTGCTGCGCACGCTGACGCGCAGGGGCGCCAAGAAGTAAATACCCTCGGCCGGATGAGCGCCGGGTACAGCGAATTGCATAAGGATAGAGGTTTCTTAGGTGGTGTTGGAAGCATAGGGAGATTTCGCCCGGATGGCGAAATCAGGGAGATATGAGGCGTGGATGCCGAATCTCTCCTCATACCTCGCTCGCCCCACACCCAGTGGCACACAATGACGTATATTTAATGTGAACAGGTTGCCCGGCGCTTCAAGGGCGAATCGATTTGCGAGCGCTTTTAGCGCAGGTGAAATCCACCTCTTACGTAGACTTTTTCGTGCAGGCTCTTCCTGCACGAAAAAATAAGACGGACGTTAGTGAATCTTAACGAGGGTATTGTAAATACCCGAGTTTCGATTCACTTCGTCCGTCTTGTCGTAGTTAGAGGTTAGTTCACCGGAGCGTTGCGAGCGATTCGCCTGAAGCGTCAGGCAACCTGATCCCACATTCAAATTCACTCATCACGCATCAAGCGTAAGATCTCCGTCCTTAACCCATCCGAGCTTCCTGCATACCATGTTGATGAGCGGAGTGATTACCGCAGGAAGCACGAAGCAGATAAGAAGGAGTCCGAACCAGTCTAATCCGGTGATAGCCGCCCTGGTTCCCTCCGTGATTTCGCTTACCCATCCGGTATAGACTCCGATGGGGCCCACCAGTCCGCAGGTTCCCATTCCGCTCGAGATGGCGGCGCCGTTCATCTCCATCTTGAAGACGCAGGTGGCGATGGGGCCGGTAATGGCGGAGCAGAGGATTGGTGCAATCCAGATTCTGGGGTTCTTCACGATGTTGCCCATCTGGAGCATCGAGGTTCCGATTCCCTGCGAGATGAGTCCACCCCACTTGTTTTCCTTAAATGACATAACGGCAAATCCCACCATCTGTGCGCAGCAGCCGGCGACTGCGGCTCCTCCGGCCAGACCGGTGAGGGAGAGCGCGGCGCAGATAGCTGCGGACGATATGGGAAGGGTGAGAGCGATTCCCACGATGACTGATACCAGTATTCCCATGAGGAAGGGACGAAGCTCTGTGGCCCACATTATGAGGCTTCCGACCTCGTTGGCGAGGGCTCCGAGAGGGGGTGCCCACCATGCGGAAAGGAGCACTCCGACTCCGATGGTTACCAGGGGAGTTACCAGGATGTCGATCTTGGTCTCCTTGGATACGGCCTTTCCGATCTCAGCGGTGACAATAGCCACGAAGAGAACGGCCAGGGGTCCGCCCGCTCCGCCCAGCGCATTGGACGCGAATCCGGCGGTTATGAGCGAGAAGAGCACCAGGGGAGGCGCCTGAAGGGCGTATCCTATGGCGACCGCCATGGCGGGGCCGCTCATGGCGCTGGCGAGTCCGCCTACGGTGTATTCTGTGTCGTTGATAGTAGCGACGACGTTAGTCAGCGCAGGGATGTTGAACTGCGCGCCGAACGTGTTGATGATTGTTCCTATGAGAAGTGAGCAGAAGAGACCCTGGGCCATAGCTCCCAGTGCGTCGATTCCGTATCGCTTGAGCGATATCTCGATGTTCTTTCTCTTAAGGAAATTCTTTATTCCTTCCATTTCTTTCCTCCTTAAATTGCAGGTGTATACCCAGCTGTAAAGACAGCTCCTATAATCTACCACACATCCCCACTATTCGCAAGTACACCCGTTCCCACTCAAAACACATTCAACCCCAACTTCTTCCATATTTCTCCCCACCGTCCCCCACTTGTTGTAGAAAGCCCATAAAACCGCCGTTTTTGGCACGATTTTACTTGCAATTGTGGCGGCGTGTGTGTATAATGTGGTTGTAAGTGGTAAAAAGTGGAGTGCGAAAGGTGAAAAGTGGTGAATTACCATGTTCATGGGCGAATTCAATCACACAATCGATGACAAGGGCCGATTAATCGTCCCCGTCAAGTTTCGCGAACAGCTGGGCAAGGAATTCGTCGTGACGAAAGGTATGGACGGCTGTCTTTTCGTATATCCTAAAAAAGCCTGGGAGGAGTTCGAGGAAAAGCTCGCGGCTCTCCCCATCACTGTTGATAAAGACGCCAGGAAGTTCGTGAGGTTTTTCCTGTCAGGAGCGGCGGCGGTAGAGTTGGACAAGCAGGGCAGAATCCTCCTGCCCTCCACATTGCGGGCCCACGCGGGACTTAAGAAGGACGTAGTCTTTACCGGAGTGCTCGACAGAGTGGAGATCTGGAGCGCAGAGAACTGGAACAGCTACGGAGACTATGAGGACATGGATGAAGTGGCCTCCCGCATGCGTGAATACGGATTTAACCTGTAGGTGTATATTATGGAATTTTCCCATGTACCTGTACTGCTGAATGAAGTAATAGAATCGCTGAACATCAGGCCCGACGGCATTTACGTCGACGGTACGCTCGGAGGAGCCGGCCATTCGAGGAGGATTGCCGAGCGTCTGGGAGAGGGCGGAAGGCTGATCGGAATTGACAGAGACAGCGACGCCATCGAGGCGGCGACCGAAAACCTGGCGCCGTATTCCGACAGGGTCACTATCGTCAGGGACACTTATGAGAACATACCGGCTGTGCTCGGCGGTCTGGGCATTGACGGAGTCGACGGCATTCTGCTGGACCTGGGGGTTTCCTCCCACCAGCTCGATACGGCGGAGCGCGGGTTTTCCTATATGGAAGACGGTCCGCTGGACATGAGGATGAATACAGAGGACAATCTCACGGCGGAGATCATTGTCAACGAGTACGATAAGAAGGATCTGGCCAGAATCATCCGCGATTATGGCGAGGACAGATTCGCCAACAACATCGCCGCACACATCGTCAGGGAGAGGGAGAAGGCTCCCATAAAGACCACCTTCCAGCTGGTCGAAATCATCAGGGGTGCGATCCCCATGAAGATACAGA
>JAILAS010000205.1 GCA_024681495.1 Eubacterium sp.
TCCCTCGAATTTATAGTAGATGTGAGCCGGTGTGTCGAGCAGCTTTTCGAGACAATATGCCCTTACCAGGGGTGAGGGACGGTACATCTTATAGAAGTCCTGGATCTCCTGAGGAATGTCGAAGTAGGGCGTGGTGTCATCAAGCTCCTGCTTTACCAGTTCCTTACAGAAAACCGGCTCGAGCTCCTCGTGAGTCATGGGCTTTCCCGTCCCGGGGTTAAGAAGGGGAGCGGGCTTGTTCTTCATGTCTGCGCGAACGTTATACCATTGGCTGGGGATTTCGCTCTCGGACAGGTAAATCTTATAGGGGATTTCTTTTGACATAGTGATCTCCTTTTCTCTCTATAATGCGATGCTTTCGCACTTTGCAGTGTTGCTCTGACATTATAACACAATTGTCGGGAGGGGGTGGTGAAAACAATTATCGAAGCCGATACATATTAAAGAGACGACAGAGGCCGGGGCCCGCCGGATTGGCGGCCGGTTCCGGAGAAGCGGCGCACGCCGGAAGAATGGAGGATTATATGTCACAGATTACCGTTAACGCCATGAACGCGATTGCAGACGCTAAACAGGATATCTACGACAGGGTCAGAAGTGGCCAGACCGAGCAGAAGTTTCAGATCGGCGCCGACGCGATGAGCGACTCCGAGTGGGATAAGCTCATGAAGAAGGTCGACAACTTCATCGACAGCACGAAGGAGGCCGATGAGGAGCTCGCCGAGAAGAAGGATAAGGAAGAGGAGCTGAAGGCTCTCTACGAGAAGGGACAGATTACCTCGAGCATCTAGTTTACATAAAACTGGTAAATTCGGGAGAATGTCTTATTGCAAATGAACCCTGCAGACGATATACTTGATACTGAATTCAGGAAGATTATCCACACAGGGTGAGTTTGAAATATGGTTGATGAGATAAGACAATTGTTTACGGAGCCGGCGTTTCTCGTGGGGCTCGGTATTTTGGCGGTTGTGACGGGAGTCATTGTCGCTAAAAAGATGACCGATAAGCCCTCGCGCACCGTGATTTTTTCCCTTCTCTTATATATATACGTATACGTTATGTTCAGCAGGATTGTGGGCGCGCCCACGCTGGACCAGTGGCGCTCGACTATTGAGAGCGGCGGGAACATCTTCTCGCCGGTGTTCAATTTCGAGCTCCTCGCATATGGGTTCACCAGGGGATATGTGCTGAACATCTTCATGTTTATTCCCGTGGGAATGATGGTGCCGTGCATCTGCCGCAGGTACGAGAAGGTCATCCCCGCGGTGCTGTTTGCGCTCGGGCTCTCTTTGTTCATCGAGTGCTTCCAGATGTTTACCGGTTACAGGGCCACCGATGTGGACGACCTGGTGACCAATACGCTGGGCGGCATAATAGGCTATTGCCTCTACCGGCTCGGCGACCTCATGAAGCTCTTTAAGAAGAGGGGAAAGAAGCGAAAGGGAGAGGATATCTGTAATCAGATTCCGGTTTTTGCCGTGGTCATTGCCTTTGTGTGTGTGTTCTTCGGATAGGTACAGTTAAGGGGAAAATTAAGTTTTAATTAGCGAGAAAGACGGTCATTTTTTCAGAATGGCCGTCTTTTTTTGTATCTAGTTTAGTACACTAAACGCATTGAAATTGTGTCCGAATTGTGATAACATTGCTCACCGTGGAGAAAACAATTTAGAAAGGAAAACAGCAATCATGAAGAAAAATTTTGGAAGAATTGTTAAGAGTGTTTTCACGCTCGCACTGGCAGCCGTAGTTATGCTGACCTCCACCTACATCGGAGGAAAGGTAGACGCACAGGCGGCCACCACCAGGAAAATCACCATTTACACCGGAGAGGTATTTCAGTTTACGGATTACAGCACTGTGAAGTCCGTTAAGTCCTCTAAGAAGAAGGTCGTAAAGGCGAAGAAGTCCGACAGTACCCACGTAAAGATTACCGCTAAGAAGAAGGGTAAGTCCACCGTCAAGATTAAGACGGCAGAGGGAACCTATAAGTATAAGGTTAAGGTTAAGAGTTCCTCCGCTACCTACAGCGCATCTCTCGTAAGGGATGAGAGCGGATACATTTATGCCGCACTGAAGAGTAAGGTTTCCACCTGCTTCGACACCGTATATTACAGGGTTACGCTCAAGGATTCCTCGGGCAACGTCCTCCTTTCTTCTACAGGATACCAGTATGCGGGAACCGGTAAGGCCACCATCTATGATGCTGTAAGCGGATCCTACAGCTACAAGGATGTGGATCTCAGCAAGAGTTCCATAAAGGTAGTGTCTGTGGATCACAATCCCTACTACACATATAAGAAGGTGAGCTCGAAGCTTTCGACGAACATGGTTTACTCCTCGTCCGACAGCTATTCGACCAAGTACAATCTGACCGTTACCAATCCTACCGGCAAGCCGGTTTACGGTCAGGCTACGGTGTTCTTCTACGATTCGTCTAACAACATAATCGGATATAAGCCCGTATACATCTATGTGTCTGCCAACAGCACCTCTACAGTGAGCAGTGTATACATCGACAGCTATTCGTATCCCAGCTACGATCACTACAAGGTGGTTGTAAGCGGATTCACCAAGACTTATAAGTACTAAACACAATACTGTAAGGCATGACAAATCCCCGGACCTTTCGGCCCGGGGATTTTTATTAGGGGAGGATTGTATGAGTATGGGACTTATCCCTCGATGGCTATGTACTTTTGCTCTTCAACCTGCTTTACAGCCTCTTTCTTGGGGATGTCGAGCTTGAGGATGCCGTCCTCGAATTTCGCCTTGATGTCTTCCTCGGTGAGGTTCTCGCCTACGTAGAAGCTCCTCTGGCCGCTGCCGTAGTAGCGCTCCCTGCGGATGTAGTGTCCGTCGGCGTCCTTCTCGTCCTTGGACTGCTGATGCTCGGCGCTGATGGTGAGGTATCCGTCCTTGAGAGATGCCTTCACGTCTTCCTTCTTATATCCGGGCAGCTCCATCTCCAGCTGATACTTATCGTCGGTCTCTTTAATGTCCACGTTCATGAGGTTCTTTCCCGCGGGCCTGGAGCAGGCTGTGGTGGGGAATGACCAGCTCGGTGTGAAGAAATCGTCCATTACGTCGTCAAATGTGTTTGAAAAGATACTGGGTAATAACATAAAGCATACCTCCTTTTAAAATTATGCAATCGGTTTACTTGAAGTTTTCAAGTGGAGGGAACGGTGGCCCAACCCGGTCATCTGTGTTATCCGCTCCATTTGTTATATTAGTTATAGCACACATTGTTAGCACTGTCAAGTGGAGAGTGCTAATTTTTTAAAATAATTTTCGGAGAGCCTAATTGTCGCCCCAAGGGGGCGAGAAATATGATATACTGACGCTGTCGGGGTTTCCCGAAAAATAAGGGCTTTTCGGCGGGGACCGGGGCCCGTTATAAAGAGAATCAGGAGGTATGAAATGGGACTTATTAAGGCAATATTCGGCGCCGGCGGAAGCACTCTGGCCGACCAGTGGAAAGAGTATTTTTATTGCGAGGCCATGGACGCGGACGTTCTGGTCACGAAGGGTAATAAGAAGACCAGCGGACGCTCATCGAACACGAAAGCATCCGATAATGTTATAACCACGGGATCCGTTATCGCGGTTGCGGACGGACAGGCGATGGCCATCGTGGAGCAGGGAAAGATAGTGGAATTTTCGGCGGAGCCCGGAGAGTTCACCTTCGACGCGTCCACAGAGCCCACCATCTTCGAGGGCAACCTCGGCGAGGGCATTAAGCAGGTGTTCAGCACCATGGGCAAGCGTTTTACGTTCGGCGGAGAGACTCCCAAGGATCAGAGAATCTACTTCTTTAATACGAAGGAGCTCACCGGCAATAAATACGGGACGGCCAGCCCCATTCCCTTCAGGGTAATAGACCAGAGAGCGGGCATCGACATCGACATCTCCGTGAGATGCTTCGGCGAGTACAGCTATAAGCTCACCAATCCGTTGCTCTTCTATGGCAACGTCTGCGGAAACGTGGATGACGACTATAAGAGAGACGAGCTGGACGGCCAGCTTAAGAGCGAGCTTCTCACAGCACTTCAGCCCGCATTTGCGAAGATTTCCGAGCAGGGAGTCAGGTATTCAGCGCTCCCCGGACACGCATCGGAGCTCGCAGAGCTTTTGAACCAGGAGCTTTCCGCTAAGTGGAAGGACCTTAGAGGTATTGAGATCGTTTCCTTCGGTGTTTCCAGCGTGAAGGCCGAGGAAGAAGACGAGAAGATGATCAAGGAGCTTCAGAAGAACGCCGCATACACGAATCCGAACCTGGCCGGCGCAGCCATGGTCGGCGCGCAGGCGGATGCAATGCGCTCTGCGGCTTCGAACGAGAACGGCGCAGCCATGGCCTTCATGGGCATGAACATGGCACAGACCGCCGGCGGCGTGAATGCTCAGCAGCTCTACGCCATGGGCCAGCAGCAGGGTCAGCAGGCGGCACCCGGAGCAGCACCCGGCGCGGCACCCGGCGCGGCACCCGCAGCAGCGACGCCCGGCGGATGGATTTGCCCCTCATGCGGAAAGCCCGCGACCGGCAATTTCTGCGGCGAGTGCGGCACCAAGAAGCCCGACGACGGCTCATGGACCTGCCCTACCTGCGGAAAGCCCGTGACCGGCAATTTCTGCGGTGAGTGCGGTACCAAGAGACCGTAACGACATATGGCCGTAAACAAACGTGCGCTGGACGCGGATAAGAATCATATGGCCGTAGACAAACGTGCGCTGGACGCGGATAAGAATCAGTCGGCTATCAACAAACGTGCATTAGGCACGGCCAAGGAGCAGATGGCCGCAGACTACCTTCGGGGTGAGGGCTTTACGATTGTCGAGATGAACTTTCGCTGCAGATTTGGCGAGGTTGACATAATTTCCAAAGACGGCGACACACTGGTTTTTGTTGAGGTAAAATACAGAAGCAGACCTTCGGCGGGCTTCCCGTCGGAGGCTGTTAATTTAAAGAAGCAAAAGACCATCAGCAAGGTGGCCGATTTCTACCGCGTCAGATATGGCGTCGACGGCGCCACTCCCTGCAGGTTCGACGTGGTCTCCATCCTGGGCGAAGAGATAAGGCACATCAAAAACGCCTTCGAATACATTGGGGACTGGTGATAGATAACGGCAGGACAACGACAGTCAAGAAACAGGTGATTGACCTAAAGGGGCCTTTTGTGCATATTTTAAGAGTATTGGAAAAGCAGCGTTAGTCAAATAGGCGTAGGAGAAAAATATGACAAAGAAGTCTTATATGATTGCTATGATAGCTATGGTATGTCTTATCGCTGGAGTATGTCTTTTGGGATATTTCGGTGTAATACAAAACGGTGTGATAATATCTGGAATAGTAATAGCGCTTGAGGTTTGTATACTTGCCACAGGGGCAGTTTATTTATTCAGAAATAAAAGTTTTGACAAAGTGACTTTTGTTTCGATGGTGGCTGCTGTTGCTTGTGCATTTATTATTATTACACACTGAAAGAAGATATCTGCAGCATAATTATAAGCATAACGGTTCTTGCTCTGTTTTGCCTGGGCTGGTCTTTTGATTAATAACAGCATATGTCACAGGGATCCGACTTGGGGCACTCCTCCATGGTTCCCGAGAGAATATTGGAACTGCGGCTCAGCGAGCGGCAGTTCTTATTTTTGTGGTAGGACTTCCCGCCCGGGGTCCAATACACAATCGTATCGTCCGAGAATATCTTCCCGGAGGTAGATCCACTTCCCGAGGACGAACTCGACGAACCGCTTCCCGAAGACGAGCCCGAGCCTGAAGATGACCCCGTCGATCCGGAAGACGAGCTCGAGCCCGTGAACTCGGGGCCCTCGCTTTCTCCCGTCGCGTAGTCGATGGTTACGCCGGGCTGCACGTTGTAGCAATATACGCAAAAGCAGATCCCGTCGCTCTCCACAGACCTCGCCTCGATGAGCACCCCTGAGGCGACCAGATTGTCGCCCTCGAAGATGGGCGTCACGCGGTAGAGCACGTGCTCGCCGGTGTCCTTGACGTAGGCGGTGACCTTGTTTTCGTAGGGGAGCATGCCGTTTATGTTCATGTAGCGCGTGCCGGTGATGAGGTTCTTTTCGTTGGCGTTTTCGCCCGCCAGCTCGAATGCAATGAGGTGGCAGCGGTTGTATAAGTAGTTGCCGTCAATCCCGGCGTACTTCACGGTGTGCCAGCCCGTCGGTTTCACGGAGCCAATCTCGCCGCGCTCCTCGGTGGGCATTATCTCGGTACAGATGTTGGCATAGGCCACGCCGCACCTGCCGAGGCTGTCGAGTTTCGAATAGGTCTCGAAGGCCTCGGTCGTCATATCGTCGTCGGTGAAGTAGGGCACGTTGCCGTTCACCTCGACAGAGGCGCTGTCCGTGTACTCGGGGATTTCTGAGATGTCGAAGGATGTCGACGAGGTGGTGGTGTCCGTATTGGCGGCCGCCTCGGTTTCCGAGGGGGTCGCCGCATCCTCTTCGGCGTTTTCGTCTTCCTCAGCAACGCCTTCTTCTGATATAATGTCGGAGGATGCATCGGCCGACTCCTCCGTTACGGAGGGGGCGTCGGATGACTCGGCCGAGGGGGCGTCGCACCCCCAGAGGAATATACAAACAAATAAAAGCAGCGCAGGGAGAGCCGCCCTTCGCGCTGTGGATTTAAGGTTTACGGTGATTGTGTTAAAAAACTTCATGTGAAGATTATATCATCCGGGCATGGATGTGCAAGTTCACAAAGCCTTCACAGGGAAGAAAACAAGTCGTCACAATTGGGGGCTAGTATAATACCATCAGTTGAAGACAACACTTCGCTGAACCATATTTTTCATATTTTCATACTCCCCCCTTGCCGGCTTCCCCAGCCGGCATTTCTATTTGAGGTGGGGCGGGCCGTTAGCGCGGGCGAGAGTGAAGGCGGTCGGCTCGAATGGGCCGGGGTGTTAGCGCGGGCGATAGTGAAGGCGGTCGGCTCGAATGGACCGGGGCGTTAGGAAGATGGATCCGGAAGATGAATCTGGAAGATGAAACCGAGAGATAGTAGTAGAATAGAGGATGGCTTATGTGGGAAATTGCTGACATGATTTGCAACCGGCTCGGGCTGGGCACGGAGAATATATTTATATATGCGCTCGCAATGACGCTGGCGGTGTTCGGCGTGTTCATTGCGCTGGGACTGGTGATGAGGCTGATAGCTGAGATTATAACCACGATAATGGCAATATTTCTGGGCAGCGGGATCACGTTTGTTATCGTGAATTACCTGACCTTCCCCGGCACAATAATCCACGAGCTGTCGCACGCGGCGGTGGCTTTCGTTACGGGCGCTGAGGTCACGTCGTTCTCGGTCATCCCCAGCGGGCTGAACCTGGGAAGCGTGGAGTTTAAGCCGCGGGGGAAGCGCGTCTTTCGCGACATGCAGATAACCCTGGCCTCGGCCGCGCCGGTCATCGTGGGCACGGTGCTGCTGTGGGTGATGTACGCATACATCTACCCGAACTGCGGAACAACCGTGCATTACGTGCTGTACTGGTACATGTTTGCGTCGATTTTCTTTCACATGACGCTGAGCATACAGGATATATTGAACATCGTGATGGCGTTGCCGGTGAGCATCCCGGTGATCTATGTGACGATGCTGGTGGTGACTTTCGTGAGCAGAATGTAGCGCGGGGGTTCGAGCCGGCGGGGGTTCGGAACCGGG
>JAILAS010000006.1 GCA_024681495.1 Eubacterium sp.
GCCCTTAAAACAAACGACATATTCTTAAAATTTTTTCAACAAAATGTATACAATATATTGAAAAGCCATGGCGAGATGCTACAATTAAAAATGTAACAATTCTGCTTTCAATGTTAGGAAAGGGGTATTCGCATGAAGAGTGGGGACTTTTTAAATGCGATGGACGTCGGAGCAGGGTTTAGCGAAAAGGACCTGAAGATCAGGTTCTCTAAAGCTGTACCCAAAACCGATGTCACTGACGAGGTAAGAGAGGTGAAGACCGCCTGCAGAGCCTGTATTTCCAGGTGCGGCGTCATTGCCACCGTGAAGAATGGGCGGGTGACCGGACTTAAGGGTAACCCGGAATGTCCCATGGCCAAGGGGCACATGTGCGCCAAAGGCCTCGCGGGAATTCAGGCTCTCTATAACCCGAATCGCAACAAGTATCCGATGATCCGCGTTGGCGAACGCGGCGAAAACAAATGGAAACGCATATCCTGGGATGAGGCCCTGGATATTATTTCTGACAAACTCTTAGAGGCTAAGAGGGATTACGGCGCGGAGACCGTTCTGGGCTCCACCGGCGGCGGAGGCAATCCGCAGTTCTTCAGTATTGCCAGGTTCATGAACATCTTCGGTTCGCCGAATTGGTTCGAGCCGGGCAGTTCGCAGTGCTATCTGCCCAGGAGCTGTACGTATCAGCTCATGTATGGAGGCACCAATCCCAGTATCGCCGACTCGAACTCCAAGGAAATCTATTACGCCAAGGGGACTAAGATGAACTGTCTGGTGCTCTGGGGTACCGATCCCTCGTATTCTTCACCGGCCTGCGGTGGAGCGGCTCTGGCCGCCCTTAGGGCAGAGGGAGTGAAGACCGTCGTTATCGACCCGAGGATGACTCCGGACGCCGCGAAGGCCGATATCTGGCTGCAGATTCGCCCCGGTACGGACGTGGCCCTGGAGATGGCGTGGATCAACTACATCATTCAGCATCAGCTCTACGATTACGAGTTCGTGCTCAAGTGGACGAACCTCCCGTATCTGGTCAATACCGAGACCAAGCTCTTCAAGAGGGGCAAGCTCGGGGAGAAGAAGTTCATGCTGAACATGCCGGGCGACCCTGACGAGTTCTACGTCTTCGATAAGAAGAGCGGTGAGGCTAAGGTTCTCGAATATCCGTGGAACGATGATTACGATGTCGACCTGGACTGTGAGGTCATGATTGACGGCGTGCTCCATAAAACCGGATTCAGGCTCCTTCGCGAGAGGATGGAGGAGTGGACGGTCGAGAGAGCGGCGGAAATCTGCTGGCTCGATCCGAAGATGGTCGAGGAGGCCATCAATATGTATGCCAAAAACACTCCCGGCGGAATCGCCATCGGAGTGGCTACCGACCATTCGCCGAACTCGTCGCAGGCCGCGCAGTGCGCCTGTACGCTCGACGCCCTGATGGGCAATGTAGAGAAGCCCGGCACATGTCTCCAGAGGTTCCTCACCTCCGGTGTCACGCCGATGGGTGATTTCAACATCATGCCCGCTACGGATAAATTGGCGCCCGAGCAGGTGGTTAAGCGTCTCGGCGGAAACGAGTACAAGGGCATGAATCTCTGGAAGTGCGCACACGCGCCTACCATTATCGAGGCCATGGAGACGGGCGAGCCCTATCCCATTCGCGTGTGGCTCGAGCGCTCCGGAAATAAATGGGTAAACGTCGCCGATGGACAGCGATGGGTGGCAGCTGCTAAGAACATCCCGTTCATCGTGCATATGTACATGTATCCCACGTCGTTCTCGGCCTACGCGGACATGCTTCTTCCCACGGAGGAGTGGCTCGAGACGGATATGATCGTGGAGAATTGCAATAAGATTCTGGCCCGCCAGGCCACCACCCATCTCTGGGAGACCATGGACGAGTCCATGATATGGTCGAGCCTTTGCAAGAGGCTGGGAGAGAAGGGCGACGAGGGATGCCGCATGGCATTCGACAAGGAGTACATGGGAATCAACAAGCCCTACTGGAACTCCATGGAGGAGATCCTCGACTACTCCCTGGCTCCCGCCGGAATCACGTTTAAGCAGCTCAAGGAAGAGGGTGTCCATCAGTTCTGCACCGAGGAGGAGTACAGGAGATATTATGTCTACCAGAATCCCGACCCCGCGCTGGGCGGCCGTCCCACCGGCTTCGTGACTCCCTCGAGGAAGATGGAGATTTACTTCGAGACCTGGATTACGCTTTCCAGGACGGGCGTGCCCCTGGCGTCATGTCCCCTGCCTCCTGCGTCTCACGACTACGATCCTTTGCCGTTCTACATGGAGCCCGTGGAGAGCCCCATCAGAGACGACGAGGTTTCTAAGAAGTTCCCGCTGGCTATGACCAACGGACGCGTGCCCTACTTCCACCACGGCACATTGCGCAATTCGCCCTATATGAGGGAAATCTACCCCGCGCCCGAGGTTTGGGTGAATCCGGCCGATGCGGAGAAGTACGGCATCGAGCATAACACCTGGGTCTGGGTGGAGTCCGTCAGGGGAAAGGTGCGCGGCATAGCGAACGTCACGGCCGGAATTGGCGAAGGCTGTACCTACATGGAGAGGTTCTGGGCGCCGGAGAATCTGGACACCGAGACTCACGGCTGGATGGAGATGAACGTCAGCAAGCTCGCGCGTTCCCAGGGACCTTACAACGAGGTCTACGGCACGTACACCCTGAGAGGCTTCCAGGTTAAGATTTATCCCGCCCCCGAGGGCGCTCCCGAGGGAGTATGGCTCGAGCCCAAGCAGTTCAAGCCCTGGCTTCCCGAAGTGACAGATCCCAGTATTGATCCCACAAAGGAGGCGGCGAAAGAATGAGAAAAGAAGTATTCGTAGTGGAGGTGGACAGATGCATAGGCTGCAAGGCCTGTCACGTCGCCTGCAAACAGGGGAATTCAGTTCCCCTTGGAACCGATCGTAACCGTAATAAGCAGGTGGGCCCCATCGGCACATATCCTGACGTGGAGATGTATTTCCTTCAGACCATGTGCCAGCAATGCGAGGACCCCGCATGCGTTAAAGTCTGTCCCACCGGCGCCTGCTACAAGCGCGATGAGGATGGTATTGTTGTCATTGATAAGGATAAGTGCATCGGTTGCCGAAGCTGTGAGAGGGCATGTCCGTACGAGCTCAACTCGTATAACTCCGAGCTCATGGTAATGGACAAGTGCGATACGTGCGTGAGCCGCAGACAAAACGGCGAGGATCCGTTCTGCGTCAGCGTGTGCCCGGGCGAGTGCCTCCACGTCGGAGACATTAACGACCCGGATAGCGACGTGTCAAAGCTCATCAAAGAGGCGGGCGACAATGTGTATACCCTTCCGGATCCGGAGGGAATCACGCCCAATGTACGCTACATTCTTAAGAACGATAAGTGGCAGCCGCTCCTTCCCGGGGAGTGCCGCGATACCATGAGGGGGGACGGAAGATGAACGAAAAGAGATATCATTTATATTGCTTCCTCGCGCGGTGCTTCGAGCGTGAGGTAGACGATGAACTTTTGAAAAAGATTGGCGCCATGGATCTGCCCAAGAGCGAGGGCGTGGAGGGACTGAAGGAGAAGGCCGACCTCGACGATCTGGCAGTGGATTTTGCAGCCGTATTCCTCGGTGCAGGTCAGACATCCGGAAACGCCGCATTCCCGTTCGAGTCGGTCTATACGTCCGGCAAGGGCCTGGTAATGCAGGAAGCGTGGTCGCAGGTCAAAGACATCATGGCCTCTTCGGGCATCTGCCTGGAGACTGACGACAAGGCCATAAAGGAGGACCACGCGGCATGCGAGCTCCTCTACATGGCATACATGATCGAGCGCGACGAGAGTATAAGCTCCCAGAAGGAGTTCTTCGATGCCCATATTATCAACTGGTTTTCTAGATTTTTGGCCGACGTGGAGCAGTACGCCAAGACGCCGTTCTACAAGGCGCTGGCCGTACTGACGCAGGACTTCATCGGGGCGGAGAGCAAGTATCTTAAGGAGGCGCTCAAGGCCGAAATTGACGAGGCGTCCTACAGGCTTACGACTAAAGAGATGGACTCGCTTATTGCCGATCTGAACAAGCGCTACAAGGTCTATGCGCCCACCTTCGTGCAGGGCAGGAGGGACGACGGCAAGAAGGAGGTCAGGTACGCTCAGGTTTCATCGGCAGATGAGATCGTGACCGACAGGCCCTCCGATTACTCGCCCAAGGAGATCTACTATCCGATAGTACAGACGCTCTTTTACTTCAAGGGCGAAAACTGCTCGG
>JAILAS010000012.1 GCA_024681495.1 Eubacterium sp.
GACCCGAATCCGGCGCGCAAGACTCGCGAGCGAGTCTTGAAATCAAGCGTTAGTGGGAACACCTATTTCCAAAGTAGTTGTTTAGGGGTGGATTTGGCATGGGGTTTTAGGCTCCGTAAACCCACATTTTGGGTTTCACACGTTTCCAGACCACAAAATGTTTCACGTGAAACATTTTCTGCACGACAAATTGTTTCCCGGAACGGAATATTCGGGCAGAAAAAATAAGGGAGATGTGGTAGTATATATCTCAGACGAGATGACCCCTGACTCTAAGTAAAGTTCAGAAGGGGGAAAGAAACTTGTCTAAGGCGCACGGATGGAATTCGCTCGATCCCTTTCGGGCACGGCGAACGGTCCGCCGGGGGAATGCGCCCTAAGAATCATGTAGGGAGGTGCCGTATGACGGTAGAGGAAATCAGCAAAAAGGTAGAGGAACAGAAAAAGTATTTCGCGTCGGGCAAAACGATGCCCGTCGAAAACAGGATAAAAGCCCTGAAGAAACTGATGGCGGCCATATGCAGAAACGAGGACAGCATTGCGGCGGCGCTCAAAAAGGATCTGGGGAAGAGTGTCACCGAGGCATATATGTGCGAGATTGGCGTGGCCAAGTCCGAGATCACGTATATGCTCAGGCACATTAATAGATTTGCGGCAGAAAAGAGGGTGCTCACGCCGTTGGCGCAGTTCGCGGCCAAAAGCTATGTGAAGCCGGTTCCGTACGGAGTGACCCTGATTATGAGCCCGTGGAACTATCCCTTCCTTCTGACTATTGAGCCGTTGACCGATGCACTCGCGGCCGGCAATACCGCCGTAGTCAAGCCAAGCGCATATTCGCCCGCCACGAGCGAAGTTGTGGAAAAGATAATTGCGGAGGCGTTCGACCCCGGCATGGTCACGGTGGTCAATGGCGGAAGAGAGGAGAACAGGAGCCTTCTTCAGGAGCCGTTCGACTATGTGTTCTTCACAGGAAGCCAGGCCGTCGGGAAAGAGGTGCTGCGTAATTGTGCCGACAGGCTCACCCCGGCCACGCTGGAGTTGGGCGGAAAGAGTCCCGTTATCGTGGATTCGACGGCGAAGATCCCGTTGGCGGCCAGGAGGATTGTCTTCGGCAAGTACCTTAATTGTGGACAGACCTGCGTGGCGCCCGACTACATCTATTGCCACGCATCCGTAAAGGACCGCCTGGTCCAGTATCTCAAGAAGGAGATAATCGCACAGTTCTCAGAGGCGCCGTTGAACAACGGGAACTACGGCAGGATTATCAATGAGAAGCACTTCCTCAGAATCTGCGGGCTCATCGATGATGAGAAGCTCGCCTACGGCGGAAAGGCCGATAGGGAGGGCTGCCGGATAGAGCCTTCAATCATGGACAACGTGACCTGGGACGATGCGATTATGCAGGAGGAGATATTCGGACCGGTGCTTCCCATATTGACGTACGAGTCGCTGAAGGATACGGTGCAGATTATAAATTCGAAGCCCCGCCCACTCGCATTGTACCTCTTTACGGAGAACAATAAGGCGGTCAGGTACGTTACTCAGAATTGCCAGTTCGGCGGCGGCTGCATAAACGACACCATAATCCACCTGGCAACCAGCCGGATGGGATTCGGCGGCGTCGGCGAGAGCGGAATGGGATCTTATCACGGAAAGGACGGTTTCGACACGTTCTCCCACAGGAAGAGCATCGTAAACAAGGCAACGTGGATGGACCTTTCGATGAGGTATCAGCCGTATACCCGGGAGAAGGGGTCCCTAATACGCAGATTCTTAAAGTAGAAAAAGAAGCGCGCGGATTCTGCACCCGCGTCCCGGTAACCCAAAAACATATAGCTATCTTATTCAAAAGGTGGTAATATAGACGTGCTGACTGTCCGGAAAAAATCGAGAGAGTTTACGTCCGAAAAGGGCGGTCAGAACGGGTAAAAATAAGAACTCAGGAGTGTATATGGGAAGAAAAATAGCAATTGCAAACCAAAAAGGAGGCGTCGGCAAGACCACTACAGCAGTGAATCTGTCTGCGAGTCTCGCCGAAATGGGTAAGAAGGTGCTGCTTATCGACACCGACCCGCAGGGGAACGCCACCAGTGGATTGGGAATAGATAAAGACGAACAGGATAATACGGTGTACGATCTTATTCTCGGCGAGTGTGCTGCGAATCAGTGCATCGTTAAGACACAGATGGAGGGGCTCGACGTTATTCCTTCTGATGTAAACCTCGCCGGCGCGGAGATTGAGCTCCTGGACGACAGGATTAAGAATAAGGAATACGTTCTCCGTGATCAGCTCGATTACGTGAAGGACGACTATGACTATATTCTTATCGATTGCCCGCCCTCGCTCAACATTCTCACCATAAACGCGATGACGACGGCGACCAGCATTCTGGTGCCCATCCAGTGTGAGTTTTATGCGCTCGAGGGACTGAGTCAGCTCATATACACGATTTCCCTCGTTAAGGATCGACTGAACAGCGACCTTAATATAGAAGGAGTCGTTTTCACAATGTTCGATTCGAGGACGAATCTCTCCAACCAGGTAGTAGATAACGTCAGGGAGAATCTCACCCAGAATATTTACGAAACGAAGATTCCCAGGAATGTTCGCCTCGCAGAGGCACCCAGTTTCGGCATGCCGATCAATCTCTACGATTCCCAGTCGGCAGGCGCGGAGAGCTACAGAAAGCTGGCGAAGGAAATCATAGAAAGAGAGGAGTAGGATGGCAGCCAAGAAGAAAGGACTCGGTCGCGGACTCGACGCGATGATTCCCAAGAAGCAGGAATCGGAGCCGGCGGAGAAGGCCGAACCCAAAAAGAAAAAAGCGACTAAGGAAAAGGAAGCCCCTGAAGGCGACGGCACCACGTTGGTTGACATAACGCTGGTCGAGCCCAACAAGGGTCAGCCCAGGAAGTACTTCGACGAGGAGGCACTGCAGGAGCTGTCCGATTCGATTGCCAAGTTTGGTGTGCTTCAGCCGCTCATTGTACAGAAGAAAAAGGATTTCTACGAGATAATCGCCGGAGAGCGCAGATGGCGCGCGGCAAAGATGGCGAAGCTCAAGGAGATTCCCGTATTCATAAAGGACTACTCCGACCAGGAGAGGATGGAGATTTCTCTTATCGAGAACATCCAGAGAGAAAACCTCGATCCCATCGAGGAGGCGCAGGCTTATAAGAGCCTTCTCGAGGAGTTCAACCTTAAGCAGGAGGATGTGGCTGAGCGCGTGTCGAAGAGCCGTGCGGCCATTGCGAACTCGCTGCGTCTTTTGAAACTCGACGCCGAGATTCAGGACATGATCATCAAGCAGATGATTACGGCAGGCCACGCCAGGGCGCTTCTTACCGTTGAGGATAAGGAGCAGCGCCTGAGCATTGCCCGCGAGGTCGCAGAGAAGAAGCTCAGCGTTCGAGACCTCGAGAAGCTCGTGAAGAAGAAGGCCGATGAGGCCGAGAAGGCGAGCAAAAAGGACAAGAAGGAAGTAGAACAGGAACTCATCTATGCCGACACCGCCGAGAAGCTCAAGGACATTCTCGGCACGAAGGTTTCCGTGGATCATAAGGACGGAAAGGGAAGGATAATCATTGACTATTATTCCCGGGATGAGTTTGAAAGAATAGTAGCACTGCTGGCGGGAAAGTAAGCCGGCAGAGCGGAAGGAGGACTTATGGATAGCGAATTGCTTACCATGCTGGGGATTGATATCGATCCCGCGTATATTTTTATCGGATTGGCGGCGGCCGTGTTGCTGCTGTTCATTCTCCTCATTGTGGCGCTGGCGAAGATCAGCGGCCTGAAGAAGCGTTACAACTACTTCATGAAGGGAGAGAACGGAAAGTCCCTCGAAATCTCCATGAAGAACAAGTTCGACCAGCTCGAGGAGCTCGACAGGCGCTCGAAGGTCAACGAGCAGAACATAAAGAAAATCTTCGACAATCTGAACATTGCCATCCAAAAATTCGGTATGGTTAAATATGATGCTTTTGATGAGATGGGTGGCAAGCTCAGCTTCTCCCTCGCACTCCTCGATAAGAAGAACAACGGTATTGTTCTTAACGCGGTTCACACCAGGGAGGGCTGCTATACTTATATCAAAGATATCATTGACGGCGCGTCTGTTCTTCTTTTGACCAACGAGGAGCAGCATGCCATCGACATTGCAATGAACGGAGAGGGTAACGAAAAATGATAGACATTAAATTTTTAAGAGAGAATCCTGAAGTAGTAAAGGAAAACATAAAGAAGAAGTTCCAGGACGACAAGATGGTGCTCGTGGACGAGGTAATCGCTCTCGATAAGGAAAACCGCGAGATCAAGCAGGAGGTCGAGGGACTTCGCGCACAGAGGAACAAGCTTTCCAAGGAAATCGGCGGACTCATGAAGCAGGGACTTAAGGAAGAGGCCGAGCAGATTAAGGCGCAGGTTACCGCGAACTCCTCCAGGGTCGACGAGCTCACCGAGAGGGAGCGCGTGGTAGAGGAAGAGATTCAGACCCGCATGATGAGAATCCCCAATATTATCGATGACTCCGTTCCCGTAGGAAAGGACGACAGCGAAAACGTGGAGCTCGAGAGATTTGGAGACCCCGTGGTTCCCGATTACGAGATTCCCTATCACACTGATATTATGGAGAGCTTCGACGGAATAGACATGGACGCCGCCGGCGCCGTGGCAGGAAACGGATTCTACTACCTGCTCGGAGACATGGCCAGGCTTCACTCCGCAGTTCTCGCTTATGCCCGTGATTTCATGATCGACAAGGGCTTCACCTACTGCATTCCTCCCTACATGATAAGGAGCAACGTGGTTACGGGTGTAATGAGCTTCGACGAGATGGATGCGATGATGTATAAGATCGAGGGAGAGGACCTCTACCTCATCGGAACCAGCGAGCATTCGATGATTGGAAGGTTCATCAACAGGATGATCCCCGAGGAGTCGATGCCCCAGACGCTCACCAGCTACTCGCCCTGCTTCCGCAAGGAAAAGGGCGCGCACGGAATCGAGGAGCGCGGCGTATACAGGATTCATCAGTTCGAGAAGCAGGAGATGATTGTCATCTGCGAGCCCGAGGAGTCGATGGACTGGTACGAGAAGATGTGGAAGTACACCGTGGAGCTGTTCAGATCGCTCGATGTGCCTGTCCGCACGCTCGAATGCTGCTCCGGAGATCTGGCAGATCTCAAGGTCAAGTCCGTGGATGTCGAGGCGTGGTCGCCCCGTCAGCAGAAGTATTTCGAGGTGGGCAGCTGCTCTAACCTGGGCGACGCTCAGGCCCGCCGCCTTAAGATAAGAGTGAAGGGCAAGGATGGAACCCACCTCCCCCACACGCTCAACAACACTGTGGTTGCTCCTCCCCGCATGCTCATCGCATTCCTGGAGAACAATCTGAACGCCGACGGAAGCATCAGCATTCCCGAGGCTCTGGTTCCTTACATGGGAGGCAAGACAGTTCTTACTCCCGGGAATAAGGACTGATGGAAAAGTTTATCATGGAGAAGTTTAATGCATGACTTTTTAAAGGCCGTGGGTTTTTCGAAGTATAAGAACTCGAAGGAAATACGCGGGCTTATGGAAGCCGTTGAGAGGGATCCCTCTTCAAAGAAAATCGCGAGGATGGGCGATGATAAGATTTTTGCGGAATATCGCAAGGACTTCGGCCCGTCCTTCGGAATTGCCTTGAGAGGTGAGGTGGATGAAAAGGGAAAATTTCGCCCGGATTATTACTATCCTTATCTCAACAGTATCGGAATAACTACAATAGAATATTTCGAGATAGAGAAGCAGGCGGAGAAGGATTCCTACGTCGGAATCTGCGACGAGGTCCGTGTAGGAGTAAGCCTTATATTCTACCTGCAGAACGTTTCGGAGTACATAAAGGCCTGCGCCAGGGGCAAGGGAGACGGATCGACCTCGGCCATTATCCTGTCGGGGCTTTCCAACGAGGCCAACATACTTTTGCCTCTGGAGAAGTCCGACGACGAGAGGGCGACCATCCGTCGCACCGTGAACAAGCGTCACGCCCTCATAACCAAGGCCAGAGAGGGAGACGAGGAGGCCATTGAAAACCTCGCGCTCGACGAGATTGACACCTATTCGAAAATCTCGCACCGGGTTCTGCAGGAGGATATCTTTACCATCGTCGACACGAGCTTTATGCCCTATGGGATAGAGAGCGACCAGTACTACGCGGTGGGAGAGATACTTCGCGTCGAGGAGACGCAGAACGAGCTCACCGGTGAAACCGTCTATCAGATGAAGCTCGACTGCAACGATCTCATCCTCCCGGTGTGCATAAATAAGGAGAATCTCTGCGGAGAACCCGCGGTCGGACGCCGCTTTAAGGGGCGAGTTTGGGTTCAGGGAAAGATTTTGTTTGCTTAAACGCAAATTTGTGCTATAATTGTGGAGCTGTTCCCGTAGCTCAGTTGGATAGAGCGACCGCCTCCTAAGCGGTAGGCCGGAGGTTCGAATCCTCTCGGGAACGTACATTAAGGACACTCAGGAATGGGGTGTCCTTTTTTTTGCACAGACGCCTGAAAATCTATTAACAAAAAGTTTACAGTTCGTTCATTTTTTGATACAATGACTGCGTTGTTTGTATTTGGATGAATGTTGTGGATGCTTCATCATTCATCTTGTTTGCTTTAGGGAGGTATAACCTAATGAAGAGAAAAGTAATGGCTATCGTATTGGCGACCGCCATGGCTGTGTCACTCGCGGCCTGCGGCGGAACCACCAGCACCGGAGACGCCAGCTCGGACGCAGCTTCAGCTGACGCATCCGGAAACGCATCCGGAGACGCATCCGGAAATGCCAGCCAGACCGCAGAGGGACAGATCGGTTCCTGGAGCGGCGGCGGCACTGACGCAACATCTGTAGGCGGAGACGACTATGCCTACGATGCAGCCGTTTACATCGAGGACGGCGCTATCGTAGAGGACGAGTCCTCTACAGACAGAATCGAGGGAGAGGTATCTGAGTCTGCGGCTACCGACATCACCCTGGATGATTCCGAGAGCGGACACAACGGCCTCGTAATCATCAATTCCGATTATGAGATTTCCAACGCAACCATCACAATGAATACCGATGCAGACGGAACGAACACCTGCGACTTCTCGGGTGTGGGCTCCGCCATCGCAGCATTCAGCTCGAACGTCGTAATCAAAGATTCCACCATCGAGACCACCGGCGTGGCAACCATGCCCATCTTCGCCGACAGCTATGTGGATGCAGAGAACGGCTCCAACATCACCATGAGCAACTGCGTTCTTAAGTCCAACGGAGGTACTCTCTACGAGGCGTACATGAATTCACCGGATCAGGCTACCATGGTAGCTCCTCCCTGGATTCTCGGAATCATGGGATCTTCACGTACGACGAACGCCATGGGTCAGAACACCAGCATGGACTTCCTCGATTGCGAGACTTCCGCAGGTGCATGGGCAGTTCTTTCCACCGATGCAGGATCCAACATGACTCTTAACATGTACAACACCAGCCTGACGCTGAACAACGTGGACGAGTCCAAGATCGCCATCCAGGAAGAGGGCGGACAGATCACCACCCAGGATAACCCCTACACCACCAACTACGGTGCAGGATACGGAACATACGCTATCGGCGGAGCCGTTGAGGTATTCGCAGGCGCTACCGTAAACGTTGGTACCTATGCAACCATCTTCACCGGCGGTTCCGCTACATACACCGCTATCGAAGAGGGTGAGACATATGAGCTCGCTCACGCTGACGGATCCACCGGTACCTACACCGCTACCGAGTCCAAGAACACCGTAATCAATTCCGATACCTTCGGATTCATGATTCACCAGGGTGAGGACGTTATCACCATCGAGAAGGGCACCGAGGTTAACTCCGCATATGCTACCTTCCTCGTAAAGAGCGGTTCCTCAGGAGAGACTGTTGCAACTACCGTTGACGATTCCACCCTCAACAACGGCGGCGTGCTCATCCAGGTAATGGATAACGACGATGCTACCACCGGCGGAATGATGGATGCAGACGATCCCGAGAACACCAACGGCGGCGGCATGAACTTCAAGACCACCCACGCTGAGAATGCCGGATTCAACACCGAGTCTGCCGAGAATGACGGCACCACTCAGGACTTCACCTTCACCAATGGTGAGTACAGCGGAAACATCTATAATGCTTCCGGTTCCGATGCTTCTACCGCAGGCGCGCTCGATGCTACCACGCTTAACGTAAACCTTGGCGCAGGCGCAGTACTTAACGGTGCAGCAGCATCTACCGCAGCCATCCACGTAACCTATGACGGATCCGTATACATCAAGGATACCCTCAAGGGTGCAGCTATTGAGGATGCTGAGGATGAGACCATCCTTGGATATCAGAACACATCCTACACCATCTCTGAGTACTACGATCAGGGCCACGTTGCAAACCTCATCAACTACAACGACGGAAACGACGTAAAC
>JAILAS010000020.1 GCA_024681495.1 Eubacterium sp.
CCGCGATGCTCTATCTTCTTCACGGATTCACCAACGAGAGCTTCATCAGATTTTTGCTTAAGTACAACAGCCGCTCGTCGCTCTATTTGGAGAACGTCAGGCGCAGGCGTATTAACCGGGCGTCGTCCAAGGACAAGTTCCGTCATCCCATAAGGTATTACTACGGGTCGCAGCTTTCGGCGAAGATCACCATAATCCTCGTTATGGTGGTGTTGGTAGTGGGTGTGGTCGCTGTGGCAGGTATGAACGTCGCCATATTCCAGGACTATGATGTCAACATCGATTGGAGGAGACTGGCCATACTCGACGGCAGGATATTCTTCATTGTGCTCGACGCGGCGCTGCCCGCCATAATTTTTTCAGATTACTATGCCCAGAAACATATTGCTCTCCCGATTCTCAGAATGGACACGGGGATGAGGGACTTTACACTCAAAAGCGCGGAAGGCAGAAAGAGGTCCGCAGAGCGCCTGGAAGGGCTGGACATCCACTCCGGCGACGAGATTGAATCCCTGTACAAGTCCGTGCTGGCTACTGTTATGGAGGTTTCGGACTACATCGACTGGATGCATAAGGAGCAGAAGCTTCAAAACGAGATCGAGCTCTCGAAGAAGGCGAACGAGACCCAGATTCGATTTCTGGCGTCCATGTCCCACGAGATACGCACGCCTCTTAACGCCATCCTGGGCCTCGACGAGATGATCATACAGGAGAGCAATCAGGACAAGGTCATAAAGTATGCCTCGGATTCGATTAACGCAGGGCGCATCCTCATAAGTCTGGTGAACGACGTCCTCGACTTCTCCAGGATGGAGGCCGGCAAGGTGGCCGTCATGGAGGCTGACTACGACGTCGGCAGGCTGATCTATGACCTCATCGAGATGGTGAGGGAGCAGGCCAACGAGAAGAATCTCGAATTCATCGCTAAGGTGGACGAGACCATGCCCTCCGTACTACGCGGCGATGAGATTCGCCTCAAGCAGATCATGCTGAACCTACTTACCAATGCTATAAAGTACACCGACTCGGGAAGCGTGACTCTCGACGTCAGCTACGAGTTCGCAGGAGCAGGGGACATTCAGCTTCGTGTAAAGGTCACCGACACCGGAATAGGAATGAGGGCCGAGGACCTCGACAAGCTCGCCCAGCCCTTCGAGCGAATTGACGAGAACAGGAACTACACCATAGAGGGGTCGGGCCTGGGGCTCACCATCGTATCCAGCCTTCTGGAGCTCATGGACTCTAAGCTCGAGGTGGACAGCGATTACGGACGGGGATCGGTATTTGGATTCACGGTGAGGCAGAAGGCCGTGAACCTCTCGCCCGTCGGCAACTTCCACAGGAACTACAGCGAGAGCGTGGCGAACAACGGAAAGCGAAGGGGCGCCTTCATCGCCCCCACGGCCAGGGTGCTCATGGTGGACGACACACAGATGAATCTCAATGTAATGAGGGGACTGTTGACGCCCACTCAGATTAACGTTACCACCGTGCTTAGCGGATTCGACATGCTCGAGAAGGTGACTGTGGAGGAGTTCGATGTCATCTTCCTCGATCACAGGATGCCCGAGATGGACGGGGTGGAGGCCCTTAAGAGGATGAGGGAGATGGGCAGTGAGAACCTGAATCCGAATACGCCCGTGGTGGCGCTTACCGCCAATGCGGTGGCCGGCGCCAGAGAGATGTTCCTTGAGTCCGGATTCGACGACTATCTTACCAAGCCGGTGGACGTTGATAAGCTTGAGCAGACGCTCGTCAAGTTCCTTCCCCGCGAGAAGGTGGTTATGATAACCCAGGGCGCCGAGGAGTCCGTAGAGGATGTGGACGATGCTCTCATGAAGGGTCTTAGGAAAATAGAGGCGCTCTCGGTGGACGAGGGAATAAAGAACTGCGGAGGAATCATCAATTACAGAAATGCCGTAGAGGGATTTGAGGCCACCGCGGAGGATGTGGTTGACGAAATAAAAGGATATCTGGACACGGGTGATTTTGAGACGTATACTGTAAAAGTACATGCCTTAAAGAGCTCGGCCAGGCTCATAGGAGCCATGGACATATCCAGGCAGGCCGCATACCTCGAGAGGTGCGGCGACGAGAGGGATAACCCCGACAGCAAAGGCAAAATACTTGAGATGAATGGGCCTCTAATGGAGGATTGCATGGCTTTGGCTGCCCTGATCGGCGAGGCCACCCGGGCCGTTTATGCCGACACGGAGAAGCAGGCTATCGATGAGGACCTCGTGATAGACGCGTATAGGGCTATAGCGGAGCTGGTTTCGGCGGATGACTTCGACAGCGCCAATGAGATATATAAGGAACTTTCGGATTACAGGATACCCCCTGAGGAAGAGGAGAGATACGGCAGCCTTGGTAAGCTCCTGATTGGAGTTAAGCGTGACGAGATTATTCAATATCTGTCCGGTCTGTGATTGATTGTACGGAGAACTTTTCGATACAGAGGTAGAAATTAATGCCCAATAAGATTATTTTTTTAAACAATACGAGCGGATTCATGTCCGGTGCGGTAATATCCAATCTCGAGGAAAACGGCTTTATGGTGACTCAGGTAAAGCCCTCGAGGAGCCTCGTTTTGGAGGACCGTCATAAATCGAACATATTCCTGGCATATCTGGATTCGGAGGAAAACAACGGATTCCCGGAGATGCTGATTAGGATTGAGGATTACGCCACCGAGAGTAAGACTCCGGTGCTGGTTTATCTCATCGGCACTCCCATAGAGATAGAAGAGGCCAAGGAGATCATTTCCCCCGACCTCGTGGCAGGCTCGTTTACCCGCCCCATAAACGTCAAGGAGCTGGTCGAGAAGATAAACAACGACCTGAAGAGCTCGGGAGATAAGGCCCCGAAAAAGAGAGTCCTGGTGGTAGACGACGACCCGAATATGCTGAATGCGCTTAACGCGTGGTTTTCACCCAAGTATCAGGTCTACATGGCCGATTCGGGGATGAACGCCATTTCGCTCATTGCCAGGCACAAGGTGGACCTCATATTGCTGGACTATGAGATGCCGGTTATTTCCGGCGCGAAGGTTCTGGAGATGCTCAGAAGCGAGCGGGAGACGAAGGATATCCCCGTCATGTTTTTGACCGCGAAGGGCGACAGGTTCCACGTCATGAAGGTCATGGAGCTTAAGCCCGAGAAGTACCTGCTTAAGAGTCAGTCCCCCGAGGAGCTTATAGCCCAGGTGGACGAGTACTTCGCCAAGCACCCTTAAACTCCGGAAGGGGCCCGGGTCAGTAATCCTCCAGAAAGCTGTGCTTTTCGCCCCTGCTCTTATAGGAAATAACGGTGTCCAGATGGACGTTTTCAACGCTCTTAAAGATATTGCTCTCCACGAAGGGGTTCGTATCTTTAAGGGCTTTTATTAACTCCTTTACCTCGAGACGCTTGGACTCGCCGGAGTCTGTGAGAGACTTCTCGGTGAACCTGCAGGCGCAGCGCAGGAACTTAAGGTCGTGGTAGGCCGAAAACGCGATGATGTCCTCCTCGCGGACCAGGTACATCGGGCGGATGAGCTCCATGCCCTCGAAGTTCTGGCTCTTAAGCTTGGGCATCATGGTCTGTATCTGACCGCCGTATATCATGCTCATAAGAATGGTCTCTATCACGTCGTCGTAGTGATGCCCGAGTGCAATCTTGTTGCAACCGAGTTCCTTTGCCTTGGCGTAGAGGTATCCCCTCCTCATCCTCGCGCAGAGGTAGCAGGGGTTCTTTTCTATTTCGAAGACGGTGTCGAAGATGGTACTGTCGAAGAACTTGAGCGGGATTCCCATCGTCTTCCCGTTCTCCTCGATGAGCCTTCGGTTTTCTTCCTTATATCCGGGGTCCATCACTATGAACTCCGTATCGAAGTTCATCTTCCTGTGGTGCTTCAGCTCCTGAAAGAGCTTGGCCATTATCATGGAGTCCTTGCCCCCCGATATGCATACCGCGACCCTGTCGCCGTCCGAAAGGAGCTCGTAGCGGTTTATCGCCTTCGTAAACGACGAGAAGAGGACCTTGTGGTAGCGCTTGTGTTTCTGTATGGACTTTTCAATCTCTTCCTGTTTGGTTGACATAATATCTGTATCTCCTCCGGATTTGCTTTCGAATTATAAATATACCCTTAAAAGCGATAAGTTACAAGGAGCATTCGCCCTGTGTCTGTCAATAGTTGTTTCGGTCATCCGTGAAGGAGGGTAAATTCGTATTGACATGTAGATAAAAAGTCACTAAAATATTTTTTGTGTTCCGGAAGGAATGTGGGAGCAGGCTCCGGTCGGAGATAGCTCCTTTTTTAAGTATTCCTTCAATTTTCGAAGGCTTCTTTTATTTCCGGGAC
>JAILAS010000076.1 GCA_024681495.1 Eubacterium sp.
GGCGGCCCGTCAGCTCCAGGTAGGTCGCTTGAACGCCCCGGCGACGGGTGCGTCAGAAAGATGATCACGCTAGACAGAACCCGGCTTATCGTCCTGGGCGCATTGACAAAAACAGCGTCTTCCCGCGGGAAGACGCTTTAATTGTTTTCTAGCGCTTTCAACGTTTCCATAGCGCGGGAAAGTTCGCCCGTGCTGCGGATGTTCTCGGCCATGAGCTCCTCCATAATCTTCCTGACCGTATCGCTCCCTATGGTGTCGTAGACGAACGCCTCCGCGAACTCCCTGAAGAACGGAGTCTCATATGCATACTCCCACCATATTGCCTCCAGCGGATGGTGATACCTGTTTCCCATCCACGGTATGCTCCGGGAGAAGCTTATAATGCAGCCGCCGGGAGGATCGCCGGCCTGCTGCTCCGCGGGCTCCTCCTCCACCAGATAATCCGGCGAGATGAGCTTCCACTCTCCGGAGAGATCCTGCAGCACCAGATCGTACTCGGTAACAATTATGAGCCCGGGGATTCTAAACACATCATCCTTAGGCATGACCTCGACCTCCACGCCGAGCCCCCGTGCCACGTCAACCAGCGGCTCTATCACGCTCTCGTCGTCCAGATAAAGAGTGAAGTTTTCCTCGTGCGCGGCGAGCGCCACAAGACTTACGCAGGCCTGCTTCTCGTGCTCCTTGCCGAACTCCAGATATATTTTCAAACCCTCACTCATCTTCCGGCCTCCTAATCTCGCTGAATGAATTTATGTTCCTCATAACCGTGGTGATGTTCTCCCTGAGGGCAATGTTCTTTCGGGCCATGTCCCTGGCCTTCTCACGAAACCTCGTGCGCTGCAGCGTCATACCTATGAACCGTTCCAAAAACGAGTCGGAGTAGCCGGTCTGAAGCGCGTAGTCCCACCACAGCCCCTCGCACCGGTAGTGGTAATGATTACCGCCGTTCCAGGGCTTGTCGCCGGCGAAGTGTACGATGCTCACCCTGCGCCTTAGCGAATCCTTGTCGTAGCCCCTGATGTGGGCATTTCTTCCGAACAGATTCCAGTTCCACTCGTCCACGAACACGGTGTTCTCTCCATGCGCCAGGTTAAGCAGATCCTGATCGGGGAGCTCCAGTTTAAAGTCCACCTCCATGGCAATGGCCAGGTAATCACGCAGCCCCCACGTCGACCTGAGCTTCGCCGAGTTCATGAGCATCACGCCGGAGTTGAAGTATTTATTGTTCTCAATAAGGGCATTCAGCCTGTCGGAATGGAGGTCCCCGTATGAGATGACGGAGTCCCTGGTCATGTCCATGTCGTGGCAGGCAATCACATCTCCTCCCCTGAAGTTCATGGTGTAGAGCGGGGCCACGTCCTTATTTACCACTATGTCGCCATCCAGGTAAAGGAGCCTGTCCACCTCCTGCGGGAGAAGGTCGTTAAGGGCCAGCCTGAAGCAGGATTCCACCGGGTGATTTCCCGTCTCATAGAGCCTCTTGTCGAAGACCTCGCGCGATACCGTGAGGTAGATAAGGTGGTTCTTATAGCGGGCACACAGCGCTCCCAGGTGCTTCTTCGACTCCTCCGACAGTCCGTCGGTGAGCAGATGGACCGTTATTTCGTGATCCTCGTTGTTCTTAAAAAGCGAATAGAGCATCACGTAGGTATAGGGGACATACGCCTCGTTTAATGATGTGGCAACGTTCATTTTCATAAGATAAATAATACAACACGGCCGGTTTTTAATCAACGAACTAAAAGAGGCGCCCCACCGAAATCCGGTGAGGCGCCTCTCGTAAAACTACACGTTTTTACTTGTTATAAGTGATTTCTCCGTCGGCGTTTCTGCTGTACTGGCTCATGAACTCCCACGCGAGCGTCGCATAGTAGTCGGAGCAGGAGTGGGCCGCACCCTCGAGGGTTACGAACTCCATGAAGTTCCCTTCATAACCGTCCATGCTCATGGTCTGAACGTTATAGTTCAGCGTCTTATATGTGACGGTCTCGGTCTTCTCCGTCTCGAATCCCCAGTAGGGATATGCGGCGTAATCGAACGAATCGATTTTGATCTCGTTCATGGCGAACATCGACTCGAGGCCGGTCGTATCCCCGCGAATGCCAAGCATCATGGGATTGCCATCCTCGTCCTCGGTGATGTTGTTGTCGTCAATGGTGCCGACCATTACTGCGAACGGAAGGTCGAACGTGCTCGTATCGGCGGCGGCGTCGTTAACGAGGCCTGTCGCTCCCATGCAAACCACTCCGGCGAAAAGCTCGGGATACTGCTCGGCCACGAATCCTGTAGTGGCTCCTCCCATGGAGAATCCGGTGAGGTAAACCCTGCTCTCATCAATACCGTAGGTCTCGGACGCGTACTCTATGACGGACTTAACGAAGTCGGGCGCATCCGTATTGCCGGTCGCATCTCCCATGCCGAATCCGGGATAATCGGGCGCGATAACAACGAGGCCCTCCTGAGCAGCCATATCAGCCCATCCGGTCGAGTTTACGGTATAGTAGGGATCGTCGCTCAGTCCGTGAAGGACGATAATGAGCGGCGCCCCGTCCTCCGCGGTCTCGGGCACGAAGTCGTGCACCTCGTAGCCGTCCATCTCGTGATCGGTCACGGTGATTCCCAGCTCGGAGTAGTTCGGCCAGGTCTCGAGGAGCCAGTCGCCCTGAATGGTGTTATCGAGCACCACATTGCCGTCCAGGCAGGCCCTGGTAAGGTGGCTGAGCGTCTTATCCCACGCGGTCCTTATGGTATCGGCGTCGAAGCTGTCGGAACCCTCAACAGAAATCACCTGCTTCTCGGTGTATCCGGAATTATAGGAGCGGTCGCCATCGTCCGTGTCGGTTTCGTTGACCTTCTTATAGTACTCAACGGCGTTATCCTGCGCGTTTACGAGGTACGCGGGGAGGGCATATCCTTCCGAAATGCTCTCGTCCATCTCTCCGCCGAATGTAAGAATTCCTGCTATGCGGCCGGCGTTCTGGCTGAGCACATTGTTTACGAATGTGGAACCCGAGCCCTCCGCCATGATGTACTGAAGATTGTTGTAGATGCAGCGGTTATACTCTGAAGTGGGGCCGGTCTGCGTCATGCTGATCGTGCCTCCGGACAGATACTTCTGCGATGCCTCGTAAAGCTCGAGGTCGGCCTCCTCCCAGCTGCTGCCGTTTAAGGGCTGGGGAACAATGATGTACGCCGGGGACTCCTCGGCAATCGTATCAAGTCCAAGCGCCTTTATGGCCTCGTAGGCCTCGTCCTCAGATTCGTAGGGCGTATCCGGGTACAGATAAATAGCGCCGTTAAGCAATCCACTCATCAGATCGAATGTGTGCGGATTCTCCGGCGCATAAACGTAGAAAGTGCTCCCTTCCACTCCCATGTCATTAATAGTATTCATTCCTGCCACCACGTTCTGTGCATCACCCGACGCATCGGCTGACGCATCAGCGGAAGCTACCGCAGCGTTCCCCGAGGCATCCAAAGACGCGTCTCCACTACCTGCTCCCTGAGATCCGCAGCCTGTCGCAATGCAGGCTCCGGCCATCAGAGAACATAGCAACAATAACCCTCTTTTTTTCATTTTTCTCCTCCTAGCAAAATGCAAACTAATGGTTACTAAGGCCATTATAGGTGAGAAAAACAGGACAAACAAACAGCTAAACGGGGTGAACTGTTAAACCTTTTGGTTTATTTGCGAAAGAACTTCAATATGCCGTCTATGAAGTCGCGGCAATCCGAATCCGGCGTCTTATCGTAGTTTATCGAATACGAGAACGACGATCCGGGGGTGACAATCGGATATATGTTCACCTCCTTCTCCCAGCCGTAGATTCTGGTTACGTTCAAAGGCACGAGCGAAGCGCACAGGCCGCCCAAGCACATCTTTTTTACGACGTCGCCGTTCACTATTCCGGATGCAATGGTAGGCGTGAATCCGAGCCGTTCCCCGAACGAATCCCAGAACACTGACGCACCGTTTCCAAACGGCAGTTCCGAAAACGAGTTTATGTCGCCGCGCTCGAACTCGCGTCTCATGTAATCGGCGGTCTCGCCATACGTCCTCTCAATCAGGGCGTCACTCACCGCCACGCACACGCAGTCCTCCATGAGGACCTCATGCTCACAGTCAGAGAAAAAGTATTCCGGCGAAAGATATATATCCGCCTCGTCGTGAGTGCCGTCGTTGTGGATCGGGACCAGCTCCACCTCGCAGTGCGGATGGCTCAGCTGAAAAACAACGACGAGATTCGTCAGCACCTCCGGGATCCCCACCTCCATGATGCCGACCCTTATCTGCTTCTTCTTCGTCGTCTCAGAGACCTTGCGCATCATGCGGTCGCGGAGTTTGAGCATCTGACGCGCATCACGATATACGATTTCCCCGGCCTCGGTCAGACGAAGCGGCCGGGTTCGCACGAAAAGATCTGCTCCGATTTCCTTCTCGAGTTTTCTTATTTGCTTGCCAAGCGCCTGCTCGGTGATAAAGAGCTTCTGCGCCGCCTTGCGCATCTCCTTCTCCTTGGCCACCATGACAAAGTATTCCAGGTTTAAAAAATTCATTATTTCGCCCTCCCCGACTGTCACTCCGTTCATGATACCACAAAAACGGCGCGCACCACAGGGTGCACGCCGTCTGCAAAAACTGTATTCTGTTTCTTCTTTCGGGAATCACTTAACGGTAAGAACGATTTCTCCCGTATAAGTGCCGGCCGCAATAGCGGTCTCGGTTCCGTCTACCGTCATGGTAAGAGTCTTACCGGTCGGCGCCTTGAGAGATGCCGCATCGGTTAACGTAAGCGAGTCGATGTAGCAGGTCTCGGTGACGGTCCACGTAGATGTAGAATCGAGCGATACGTCTACCGTGGCTGCCGTATTGTTACCCAGGGTGGTGCTTTCAATCATGCCGACATCCGTGATGTTGCCCATGGAGATGGTCCCGTCGGTGATCTTAAGCACGAGGAACGCCGACGAAATCGCGCCGTTGAGGGTGGCCCCGTCAGCGAGGGAAACCACCATGTTGGAGGTCTCGCCGGAGACGTCCACGTCACCCATTCCCTGAATTATGTCACCCTCGAGAGTGGTGTCGGAAACGGAAACGTTCACTACCTCGGTTCCGTCCATGGAGCCAGCTCCGGTATCGTCGTTAATCTGGGCGCGAACCAGAGGTCCGTCCGTGGCCGTAACCACGCCGCCGTCGGAGATGTAGATGTCGGTACCGCGTCCCTTGGCGATGATTCCGCCGTACTTGCCGTTGAGCTGCGTGCCCTCGCCGTCCACGGTTATCTTACTGTTGGTACCGTTGAAGGACTGGTGGGTCACAACGCCGTAGTAGCCGAGCGAATTGCCGACCGTTCCGTCGCTGAGGACCACCTCTGCTCCGCTGCCTGCTGCCGCGTAGTTCACCACGCCATATGCGATCTCGAAGGTGCAGTTCTTAAAGGTGTCTACGCACTTGCCGATTGCATAGGAGCCGTAGCCCTGATCCGTGATGACAATCTTGGAATCGCTTACTGTAAGCGCACCGTCAGAAACGTCGTCAACTCCGAGCACTCCCCAGTTCTGAGCGATAATCTCGGAATCGTCGATGGTAACCTGACCGTAGTCAACCAGGTTCATCGCACGGCAGTTGCCCCAGATGCCGAGGCCGTTGGGGGGCGAAGACATTCCGGCCGAGCTGATAGAAACGTCCGACTGATACTCGCCGGGCTCGCAATCAGAATAGAGACCCGTTACGTTCAGCGCTCCCGCGTCACCAACGAAAAGCGCTCCTCTGAGGATACCCTCGGTGTAGGAATTCGTGTCCTCTATGTTGAGAACGGACGCATCTGTAGCACCGAATGCCATTCCGATTCCGGTGAAGTCATCTCCGCCGTCTCCCACGAGGTTGATCTTGGAATTCTTGATAGTAAACTCGCCGCTTCCTCCGGTACGCACTGCCGAGAAGAAGTCATTGGTAGAGGCAATCGTAACTCCGGACACGCTGGTGTCTCCTGCGGATACGGATATCAGCGCGCTGTCGGGAACCACTGCCGCAAGCACCGACCTGGTGGCGTCGATTCCGTTCTCATCCGCGTAGATTCCGCAGGTGATGTACCTGGCCGTATTCGAGCCGTGGGATACATAGTAGTCAAGCACGCCGTATACGATGGATACGGCAACGTCGGATCCGGTCACGGAGGTGTCTGCCGTAACGGGCGTCTCAACGCCGTCCACGGTAAGAGCCAGCTTGTAGGGAACTTCCTCTGTTGCCGTAGTCGTCGAGCTTCCCGCGCAAACGGTCTGGGTCTCCTCGCTAAAGAGCGAGGGAGCCGCAATCGTCACCGTATCGCCCGCCTCAACGGTATGGGTGCTCTTTACGCCGAGATTGTACTCGGTAACGGTGGCAGCCTCGCTGCCCGTATTCTTAAGCGTAATGGATGCAATGTCCGTCTCATCGGCCAGAAGGGGGCCGTTGGATCCGGACACAATCTGGAACGTGCTCTTGGCCACCGTCTCATCGGCGGTCGAGGTATTGTCATCCGAAGTGGTCGCCGAAGTGGTCGCCGAAGTGATGGTGTACTTATACTTGGCGCAATTCTTCTTAGCCTTCTTCTTAAGTTTCTTTGCGGTAAGCTTTACCGATTTCTTAACCGCATACACATAAAGTGTCTTGGTCTTTTTGATTGTGAGCTTCTTGGTCTTTCCGGACTTAACCACGTTCTTGGTCTTAAAGCCCTTCTTGGAATAGCTCCAGTAAACCTTGTACCCCTTCTTTGCCTTGATCTTCACCTTCACGCTGCCGGTGTAGGTGCCGGCCTTCTTCGAAAGGGTATACCCCTTCTTATTGACCTTGGCCTGCTTCTCAACGCTCACACTGCCTGCAGCGTCGGAAGCATAAACGTTCTGAGCCGTCTGCACGGCTCCCGCCGCGCCGGAAAACGCCAGAGCAAACGCCGTCGCCAAAGACAGAGCGAAGCCCATCGCCTTCCTAATTCTCTTTGTTTTGTTCATGAATGAACCCCCTTAAAGCTGAGTGAACCGGGACAACCCCCACAGTCATCTGCCGCTTCACCGTGAAACTACCCGAAACGAGTGACGGTCCACGTTTCTATAAATACCAACTACCCTATATTCCGTCGGGCCCCGTACCGCCCCGGTGCCCGACAATACATCGCGTAAGGCTTATTCCTCAGCCTTTGCGTTGTACGCCTCTTTGATCTTTTCGGCTATGGAATGCTCATCGCCGCTTTACACAGAATACGTACTCGTCCTCATTAACGAATCCGCACTTAGAACATACCTTACCCATTTTACCCCGTCAAGACTCGCTCGCGAGTCTTGCGCGCCGGATTCGGGTCTGCTTCAGCAGACAAATTCCTGTCCGAATCCGTGCGCATCCTCGCGGAGCGTTTAACTCAGTCGGAGCTTGTACCCCGACTGAGTATAGTTTGTCA